>DIWI01000035.1 GCA_002428415.1 Clostridiaceae bacterium UBA6110 | reverse complement strand
AGGATACAGCTCTTAGAAAGAAGCTGAGAGAATCAGGTATAGACTACAAGGTCTATAAGAACACTCTTGTGGCAAGGGCGGCTAAGTCCCTTAACATCGAAGGACTTGATCCGTATCTCGAAGGACCGGTTTCAATAGCTTTCGGCTATGAGAACGAGACTTTGGCAGCAAAGCTCCTCAGCGACTTCGCTAAGGAAAGCAAGAAGCTTGAGCTCAAGGCGGCATATGTCGACGGATCCGTACTTGATGCGGACGGCGTAAAGATGCTCGCTACAATCCCATCCAAGGAAATCCTTATCGGAAAGTTCCTCGGAAGCATCAAATCCCCATTGTCGAACCTTGTATACATGCTCAATGCAGTTGCTGAGAGCAAGGGCGCGGTTTCGGCTGAGTAATCAGATGGTCGGGCTAACAGCCTGACAAACAAATTTTTCGAATAAACACGGAGGTGTCAATAATGGCAATATCAAGGGAAGAAATAATTGCAGCAATCAAGGAAATGACAGTTCTCGAGCTTAACGAGCTCGTAAAGGCATGTGAAGAGGAGTTCGGAGTATCCGCAGCAGCACCAGTTGCAGCAGCAGGAGCAGTTGCTGAGGCAGCTGTAGTTGAGGAGAAGACTGAGTTCGACGTAATCCTTACAGCAGCAGGATCAGAGAAGATCAAGGTCATCAAGGTTGTAAGAGAGCTTACAGGACTTGGACTCAAGGAAGCTAAGGAACTCGTTGACGGAGCACCAAAGCCAGTTAAGGAAGGCGCTACAAAGGACGAGGCTGAGGCTATGAAGGCTAAGCTTACAGAAGTTGGAGCATCAGTAGAAGTTAAGTAATTTCAAAGCACGGGGCAGGATGAACATCCTGCTCCTGTTTTTTTGTGCACTTTCTGTAAATTTAAGGAAGAATGGGGAATTTGCCTCCTTGTGGCAGTATAATCGAATTATGAGATTCTAGAGGAAGGTGCACCATGGACTACAGGGGTAAAAATAAGGAAGCCTGGGAAGAGGCATATGAAAACAGAAGGCAGGATTATGACAGGGACCTTATTGCAAGGCTCAGTGAGGAAGAGTTTCCATATCTTGACCCGGAGCTTCTTTTCGAAATGAAGAAGTATGACTTCAGGGGAAAGACCGCTGCACAGTTCTGTTCGAACAATGGCAGGGAGCTTCTTAACCTATCGAAGCTCGGTCTCGAGAGAGGTATCGGTTTTGACATTGCCTCCAACATGGTGAAGGCTGCCAATTCCTTTGCTGATGAGCTTGGCTTACCATGTTCTTTTCTCGAATCTGATATACTGGAGATCGGGGAGGAGCATCATAATTCCTTTGACTATGGACTGGTGACGATAGGAGCCCTGACCTGGTTCAAGGACCTGCATCCATTCTTCAGGAAGATATCGTCATGTCTGAAGGAGAACGGTGTGCTCTTCATACATGAGATGCATCCCTTCTGCGGCATGCTTGCCGTGAAGGGAGAAGAAAACTTTAATGAAGAGGAACCGGCTAAGATCCAGAACTCATATTTCAAGGATGAGCCATGGGTCGACAACTCCGGAATGAACTACATGACGGGCCGGGAATACTCTTCCAAGACATTTACGTCCTTCCAGCATACTTTAGGCAGCATAATAAACGCAATGTCAGACAGCGGGCTTTATGCCGTAAGGCTGAAGGAGTATGAAAGGGACATCGCCGGAGGAATGTTCTCGTCTCTTGAGGATAAGGGACTTCCACTATCATACGTTCTTGTCGCTGAAAAGTCTCCGGAAAAATAAGGGACATTTGGCTTCAAGTTAATCAGATTTCAATGTTCATCCCATATATTTATGTCGAGGGGGTGGATTGCATGAGTATTCTTGGCAATTTGATATGGATTATTTTCGGAGGCTTCATACCTGCCATAGGCTGGTTTGTTGTAGGAGTCCTGTGGTGCCTTACCATAATCGGCATACCAATAGGCCTTCAGTGTTTCAAGATGGCAGACCTTCAGCTGTTTCCGTTCGGAAGGGACGTGTCCTTCGATGGAGTTGGACTGGGAAGCCTTATCCTTAACATAATCTGGATATTCTTCGGAGGCTTCGAGCTGTTCATACTGAATGCACTCATAGGGGTGGCATTCTGTATTACGATAATCGGAATACCATTCGGTTTGCAGAGCTTCAAGATGGCGAAGCTTTCCCTGATGCCCTTTGGTGCAAGGATCGTCAGCAACAGGAGTAGAGAGTGGGATAGACGTCGATGACATTCACACAAGGTTCATAATTGGCGAAATAGAGACCTTCAGAGGGTCTCTTTTCCTTTGAGTATCGTTCTCAAAGGAAAACAAATTGTCTGACAATATTTTTGCCGAAATTCTGGTCTAATTCGTTGACTAGTTGTTAATATTGTGATAATATACTTAATTGTACTCTTGTAATAGAGAGAAAAGAAGGTTAAAATATTAAATGGGGATTTTTGCGAAAGTCGCTGATTTTTTGCAATGTCCCATACGTTTCTAATCGGTTGAATCCAAGAGACAAAGT
>DIWI01000095.1:28308-61939 GCA_002428415.1 Clostridiaceae bacterium UBA6110 | reverse complement strand
GAAAATCTTATGTTATTTCATTGTCGTCTTGACGGATAGCAGATCAATCGGACCGGTCATTCTTAATTATGAATTTGCAAAAAGCTTATCTATGACTGGCATTATCTCAGATACCTTTATGTTCTGTGGACATTGCTCCTCACAGTTTTTGCATGCTGTGCAGGCATCTGCAAGAGTCTCCATAGCGAAATAGAGTCCCTTGGATTCATCCATCTTCTTGATTGCAGTGGAATTATATGCCTCGAATATTCCCGGAATGTTGAGTCCAAATGGACAAGGCATGCAATACTGACACTTTGTGCAGGGCACAAGGGCCATGGTGTCGTATATTGTCTTGGCCTTTTTGAACATTTCCTTCTCAGTATCTGTCAGCATTCCTTTACCGGACCTGTCTGCGAAAATCAGATTTTCTTCAACCTGCTCCATGGTACTCATTCCACTTAATAGGAGCGATACTCCATCATGATCCCATACATAGTCTAAAGCCCACTCCACAGGTGACCTGGATGAGTCCAGGGAATTCTTGACCTGAATTGGAGGAACAGCGAGTTTTCCACCTAGTAGAGGTTCCATGATGACAAGGCCTATGCCTCTTTCCTTCACCATATTGTATCCTTCAAGACCCGCCTGAGTGTCAGTGTCGATATAATTGTACTGAATCTGGCAGAAGTCCCACTTGTCATAGCCATCGAGTATCAGCTTGAATGCATCAAGGTCATCGTGGAAAGAGAACCCGATATACCTGATCTTTCCCTCTGCCTTTGCCTTCTCTGCTCTGGCAAGGACATCATGCTTCAGGATTATATTGTCCCATCTGTCCCTGTTCATTGCATGCAGCAGGTAGAAGTCTATGTGGTCTGTCTGGAGCTTTGCAAGCTGCTCATCCAGGTACTTGTCGAAGTCTTCAGGCTTCTCAATCTTCCATACCGGAGATTTGGTGGCAACATATGTCTTTTCCCTGTAGCCATCCTGTAAAGCGCGGCCAACCAGCGATTCGCTGCTGTACTTATGGTACAGATACGCAGTGTCCACATAATTGATCCCGTTGTCTATGGCATGCCTTATCATTCCTACTGCCTTATCCACATCTATGTTCCTGCTTCCCGGGTCCCCGTCCGTGGTCGGCAGCCTCATGGCTCCGAACCCCAGTGCGGACACCATGATCCCTGTCTTTCCAAATTCCCTGTACTTCATAATTTCCCCCCCATAATTCTCACTTATGAATAGTATATATCATCTATTATCATCAGTTAAGCAATTGCATCGAAATTTTCAGGTTTCCAAACTATAATCCACCATAACTGGTAAGACCAGATATATCGAAAAGTATAACGTTTTCTTTTTCGAATGTCAATAATTGCAAAATCCTCTTTGTAAATTTATTCTGTCGCCAATTTATTCTGTTGGCCTCCAAAATGAAAACAGACCAGACTATTTACAGAAACACAGGGTAGGATATATAATACAGGTGTCGAGGAAAAACGGGCAATGGCGTCCGCAGCTTTAACCAAAGGTTTAAGCTGCGGGCTTTTTTATTTTGCATGTTCTTCCGCAGGCTAATAGAGGATATAATTAGGGAAAGAAAATATTATTATTGTACTCAGGAGGTTCAAATGGACAGGAATGAAGTCATCCAGGCCGTGGTGGAGAATCAGGTGGAATTCATTGAATTGCAGTTCACGGACATATTCGGAATAATGAAGAGCGTGTCAATTCCTTCTGAAGAGCTGGGAAAGGCTCTTAGTGGCGAGATTATGTTCGATGGCTCAGCTATAGACGGATTTGTTAGGATTGAGGAATCCGACATGTATCTCAGGCCGGACCTGGATACCTTCCTAATACTGCCATGGGCGGAATACCCCAAGGAAGCAAGGCTCATCTGCGACATTGTGGATTCTGAAGGGAACGACTTCAGCGGCTGCCCAAGGAACACTCTGAAAAGAGTGATCAGAGAGTCAGCGGAAAAGGGATACACACTCCAGGTTGGTCCTGAGTGCGAGTTCTTCATGTTCCATACGACCGATACAGGAGAACCGAGCAGGATAACCCACGACAAGGCAAGCTATTTTGATATGGCTCCACAGGACCTTGGTGGAAATGCAAGGAAGGATATCGTAAGGACCCTGAAAGATATGGGCTTTTCAGTCGAGGCATCCCATCATGAGAATGCACCTGGACAGCATGAGATAGATTTCAGGTACAGCGATGCGCTGAATGCCGCAGACAGCATAATGACCTTCAAGATGGTGGTAAGGCTAATTGCCAAAAGACACGGTCTTCATGCAACCTTCATGCCCAAACCGACCTTCGGAGTCAGCGGATCAGGAATGCACCTCAACCTGTCACTGAGCTCGGAGGATGGATCTAACCTCTTTTATGACGGCAGCGATACTCTTAAGATGTCAAAGCTCGCATACAGCTTCATGGCAGGACTACTTGTCCATGCCAGAGAATTTACAGCGGTAACAAATCCTACTGTAAACTCCTACAAGAGGCTTGTTTCTGGATATGAGGCTCCAGCTCTAATCAGCTGGTCATCAAGGAACAGGAGTCCCCTCATAAGGGTCCCTTCCATAATCAGGGACTCGACAAGGATAGAGCTGAGAAGTCCTGACTCATCAGCGAATCCATATACAGCGATAGCTGCAGTCCTCGCTGCCGGAATGGATGGGGTCGGGAAAAACCTTGATCCGGGAGCCCCTCTCAACTCGAACCTCTATGACCTTTCTCAGAAGGAAATTGACGAAAAGGGAATAGAGAGGCTGCCGTACAACCTTTATGAGGCAGTTAACTGCATAAGGGAAAGTTCGCTCATGAAGGATACTCTGGGTGAGCACATATTCGAGAAATTGACAGAAGCATGCATGAAAGAATGGGATAACTATTCAAGCCAGATAACTGCCTGGGAAATCGAGAGGTATCTTCAGAGATTCTGATCCCTTGGAGGAGCGCTATGAAAGAACAGACGATAGTCATTGGCCACAGCAGCATGTCGGTCATTGAAAAGCTCCGTACCTCCCTGGAGAGGCGGGGATACAGGATATACACGTTCCAAAGCATAGAAGAGGTCCTGAGGACAGCCAGGCGTGTGAAGCCTGACATAGTCATCATGCCCCTTGAAATAGGCGGTACAAGCACCGTGGCCACGGCAAGGGTACTTGAATCCGACTATGTGACCTCAGTGGTCTTCATAGTCGACCAGCCTGAAGGGGCCTTCAGGAAGACCCTGGAGACGATGAACCTCTATGCCTATATTACCTTCCCCATGACCCTTGATTCGCTCTACAAGACCGTAGAGCTGGCTGTGAACACATCCAGGAAGATCCTTGACCTCAAGCTGAAGCTTCTGGAAGTGGAAAGGAAGCTTGAGGGCAGGATCACAGTCGAGAAGGCCAAGGGCATCCTGATGAAGGAAGAGAACATGACTGAGGAAGAAGCCTTCGCATGTCTTCGGAAAATGGCCATGGACATGTGCCTTCCGATGGAGAAGGCTGCAAAGGCTGTTGTATCCCATGGATTCAAAAAAGAATGAAGAGCATGAAGAGCTGGGGAACATCCCCACCCTTCATGCTCTTCATTCTTCTCAGTCTTTATCTGCCTTTGGATCAGTAGCCATAAACCCAGTGGTTCATTCCGCTGAATACATCCGGTCCGTTCTTGAATGCCACATAGTTAAAATAAAGCTCGGTGCCAATCTCCTTGCCCTTGACGATAAGATCGCCCATATCTCCAAGGTCAACCATATGGAGCCTTCCAAGGTCATTGAAGCCTTTGACTTCATTTATATTCTTTATTTCATCTACTAGCTTTTCTGCATCGTGCGGTAGAGCGTTTATGCTGAGAACCTCTTTGAGCTGCTCCTCAAGTTCAGTAAGGCTTATGAATGCCTTTTTCATTTGTCATTTCCCCTCTTGTAAATAAATTTCTCGTACCACATTATTATAATCAATTAATAAAATAATGCAATAAAAATTTCAAAAGGTGTAAATTGTCGTTAATATTTTAACATTTTTATGAGCTTGCAATTTATTTTTTAATTTTACTATATTTTACTCTGCTAACATTTCAATATATCAGTAATACAGCAAACATGAATATAGTATCATATTGTATCGTTATGTATCACAATGTAGCTATTTGAATGAGAAATCCATTCCAAAATGGAACAGCTTTTATCCGCAACCAGGTTAAGCTTTACCTCTCCATCTCACTTTCCGCTGAAGGCCCAAGATTTTCAGGATAAAAGCATGCTGCGGACATACAGCTTAGCCACCAATGTCACTCAAAAAGAGAAACAAGTAATGGGGAATGAGAAAAAAAGTACCGGGATGCATTCATCTGCATCCCGGCATATCTCTTACTTTATGACACTCTTTCCCATCAGATATTTGTCAACTTCCCTTGCGGCAAGCTTACCTTCCTGCAGGGCCCATACGATGAGGCTCTGGCCTCTTCTCATGTCTCCGGCAGAGAACACCTTCTCGACGTTTGTCTCGAAGACTTCATATTCCGCCTTTACATTGCTCCTCGGATCCCTGTCAACATCCAGCTCATCAAGTATATCATCTTCAGGTCCCAGGAATCCCATTGCCAGAAGCACAAGGTCAGCTTTCCATACCTTCTCGCTTCCGGGAACTTCCTTCGGATAAAGCCTGCCTGACGGATCCTTTTCCCAGCTTATCTCAACGGTGTGTATCTCCTTCACGTTTCCATCCTTGTCTCCTACCATCTTCTTTGTATTGATGAGGTAGTTTCTCGGGTCTCTTCCGTAAAGGCTTATCGCCTCTTCCTGGCCATAGTCCACCTTGATCTTCTTCGGCCATTCAGGCCATGGGTTGCTGTCGTCTATCCTCTTTGCAGGCGGCTCAGGAAGTATCTCCAGCTGATTTACGCTCTTGCAGCCATGTCTTATTGAAGTGGCAACGCAGTCAGTTCCTGTGTCTCCTCCTCCTATTACGATGACATGCTTGTCCTTTGCGCTTACATATGCTCCATCCTTATGTTCTGAATCAAGCAAGCTCTTAGTGTTCGCCTTCAGGAAGTCAACAGCAAAGTGGACGCCCTTGAGGTCCTTGCCCTCAACCTGGATTCCCCTGCCTTTGGTGGCGCCTCCGCAAAGAACCACAGAATCATATTTTTCAACAAGTTCCTTTGCAGAGATGTCCTTGCCTACCGAGGTGTTCATGACGAACTTGACTCCTGATTCCTCCAGGACCCTGACTCTCCTCATGACAACACCCTTGTCCAGCTTCATGTTTGGTATACCATACATAAGCAGTCCGCCTGGCCTGTCGTTCCTCTCGTATACTGTCACGTCATGCCCTACCGCATTAAGGTAGTATGCCGTAGACATGCCCGATGGTCCCGCTCCCACTACAGCAACTTTCTTGCCTGTAGGATTTGGCTTCAGGGGCTTAACCCAGCCCTCAGTGAAGGCCTTCTCGATTATCTCATATTCAAGGTTACTTATTGTCACAGGCTCCATGATCAGGCCTTCTGTGCATGAGCCTTCGCATGGTGCAGGACATACCCTTGATGTGAACTCAGGGAACGGGTTGGTCCTTGCAAGCCTCTTGTAGGCCTCTTCCCACTGTCCCTTGTACACAAGCTCGTTCCATTCAGGTATCAGGTTATGCAGCGGACATCCCGACGCCATTCCGTTAAGCAGCACTCCGCTGTGGCAGAAAGGAACTCCGCAGTTCATGCACCTGGCACCCTGCTTCCTTACTGTAACCGCATCAAGCGGAAGCTTTATTTCCTTCCAGTCACTGATTCTTTCCCTGGGAGGTCTTTTCTTGGGGTCTATCCTGTCAAATTCCAAAAATCCAGTTGGTTTTCCCATTTTATTCGCCTCCCTAGTTGGATTCCGAGCCAAGCGGAATCTTGAAGTTCTCCGAGAATGCAACCATCAGCGCATCATCGCCTCTGTAGCCCGCATTCTTGGCCCGCTCTATGCTCTCTACCATGTTCTTGTAGTCTGTAGGTATTACCTTTGTGAATCTTCCGGCATAATTGTTCCAGTCGTCCAGAACCATCCTGCCTCTCGGGCTTCCGGTAACTTCAACATGCTTCTCGATCATTTCCCTTAGCTCCCTGAGCTCCTTCTCTTCGGTTACACCGCAGAGGAGGACCTTTCCCTTGTTGCAGTATACATCATCAAAATCGAGTATGTATGCGATTCCGCCTGACATTCCCGCTCCGAAGTTTCTTCCGGTCCTTCCGAGAATGACTACCCTTCCGCCTGTCATGTATTCGCAGCCATGGTCTCCGACACCTTCAACCACAGCCTTGATTCCGCTGTTCCTTACGCAGAATCTTTCTCCGGCTATTCCGCTTATGTATGCCTCACCCTCGGTTGCGCCGTAGAATGCCACATTACCGATAAGTATGTTCTCATGCGGTTCGAAATCGGATGTCTTTGGAGGATAAACCACTATCTTTCCTCCTGAAAGTCCCTTTCCGATATAGTCGTTGGAATCTCCCTCAAGCTCAAGAGACAGTCCCTTCGGCGCGAATGCTCCGAAGCTCTGGCCTGCACTTCCCACGAACGTAAGCTTTATGGTATCTTCCGGCAGACCTGCCTCTCCATATCTCTTGCTTATCTCGCTTCCGATTATAGTTCCGACCACTCGGTCGACGTTGTTGATCTTAAGCTTGGCCCTTATAGGCTTCTGGTTTTCAAGGGCAGGCTTGCACATCCTCAGGAGCTTCTTCATGTCGAGTGATTCCTCGAGCTTGTGGTCCTGAGCTACTGTGTTGTACCTTCCCACATCAGCGCCAGCATACGGCTGGTAAAGTATCTTTGAAAGGTCCAGATGCGATGCCTTCCAGTGGGTCACATTTTCTTTCGGCCTCAGCCTGTCGGTCCTTCCAACCATCTCAATAATGGACCTGAAGCCCATCTTGGCCATGTATTCTCTCATTTCCTGGGCGATGAACCTCATGAAGTTCACTACATGCTCCGGCTTGCCGGTGAAGTTCTTCCTCAGTCTTTCGTCCTGGGTCGCGATTCCTACAGGGCATGTGTTAAGGTTGCATACCCTCATCATCACGCAGCCCATGGATATAAGCGGCGTGGTTGCAAATCCGAACTCCTCGGCACCAAGCATTGCAGCTATGACCACGTCTCTTCCTGTCAGAAGCTTTCCGTCAGTCTCGACTACGACCCTGTCCCTCAGCTTGTTCAGCACAAGGGTCTGATGGGTCTCTGCTAGTCCAAGCTCCCATGGAAGTCCTGAATTCCTTATACTTGTCCTTGGTGATGCTCCAGTACCTCCGTCATAGCCCGAAATGAGTATGACGTCTGCCTTGCCCTTTGCAACTCCTGCTGCAATTGTACCTACTCCCACCTCAGATACGAGCTTGACATTTATCCTCGCATCCCTGTTGGCATTCTTCAGGTCCAGTATCAGCTCGGCAAGGTCTTCTATTGAGTATATGTCATGATGCGGAGGTGGCGATATGAGCTCTACTCCGGGAGTTGAATGCCTTGTCTTGGCGATCGAAGGGTATACCTTCCTGCCAGGCAGCTGGCCGCCTTCACCGGGCTTTGCGCCCTGAGCCATCTTTATCTGTATCTCTCTCGCATTTACAAGGTAATTGCTTGTGACTCCGAATCTTCCTGAAGCAACCTGCTTTATGGCGCTGTTCTTGCTGTCTCCGTTCTCCATGACAAGGAATCTTTCCTCATCCTCTCCGCCTTCACCGGTGTTGCTCTTTCCACCGAGCCTGTTCATGGCAATGGCAAGGCACTCGTGAGCCTCCTTGCTTATTGACCCGTAGGACATGGCTCCTGTCTTGAATCTCTTCACTATTGAATCAACTGATTCAACTTCCTCTATAGGGATCGTATCACCAGGGTTGATCTTGAAATCCAGCAGGCCTCTCAGAGTGAATATCTCCTCGTCATTGATCTTTCTGGAGAAATCCTTGAACAGCTTGTAGTTCGACTCCCTTACCGCCCTCTGCAGCAGGTATATGGATTCCGGATTGTACATGTGGATTTCTCCATCATCCTTGACCTGGAAGTGTCCGCCTACTTCAAGAGTATCCGTGAACGGCGAATTCGGCGCATATGCGCTTTCGTGCCTCATCTGGCTTTCCTGAGCGATATGCTCAATGCCAATTCCCTCCACCCTTGACGGTGTATTGGCGAAGTACTTGTCTATGAGGTCCTTCCTTAAGCCTACCGCCTCGAATATCTGTGAGCCATGGTAGCTCCTTGTGGTAGATATTCCCATCTTGGTTATGACCTTCAGTATTCCCTTTACCGAACCCTTGATATAGTTCTTCTTGCCTTCCTCGTAGGTCAGGCCGTCAAGCTGGTCTCTGCACGCAAGGTCCCTTATTGATTCGTATGCCATGTACGGATTTATGGCAGTAACTCCGTATCCGAGAAGGGTACAGAAATGATGCACTTCTCTCGGTTCTCCCGACTCAAGCACGATTCCCATATTTGTCCTTATTTCATTCCTTATCAGATGGTTATGAAGACCTGCAGATGCCAGCAGAGCCGGAATCGGAGCATAGGTTTCGTTCACTCCCCTGTCTGAGAGGATTATTATCTTGACTCCATCCTCCACAGCCTTGTCCACTGCCCTGAACATCCTGTCAAGGGCCTTTTCCATTGCTTTCGGACCGCTTGCAGCCTTGAAGAGTATTGGAATGACAGCAGACTTGAAGCCGCCATCGTCCTGATTCTTAAGTATCGCAAGCTGCTCATTCGTGAGTATCGGATGCTCAAGCGAAATGCTTACAGATGCTGAATCGTCCGGATTCAGAAGATTTCCGGTATCACCCAGAAGCATGGTGCTTGAAGTGACAAGTTCTTCCCTGATTCCATCGATAGGCGGATTTGTGACCTGGGCGAAAAGCTGCTTGAAGTATAGGTAAAGAAGCTGCGGTTTCTCTGAAAGCACCGCCAGCGGTGAATCCATGCCCATTGATCCTATCGGGTCGTCTCCGCTCTCAGCCATAGGGATAATAGTCTTCTGGATATCCTCGAAGGTATATCCGAATGTCTTCTGAAGCTTTAGCAGCTCATCAACATGAGGCTCTTCGAACTCATCGAAATTCCTAAGGTCTTCAAGCTTTGTGATGTGCCTCGCATTCCATTCATCGTACTCATGGATCGTTGACACCCTCTGCTTTATCTCCTCATCAGAGATTATCCTCTTTTCCTTTGTGTCGATAAGCAGCATCCTGCCCGGCTCCAGCCTGCCCTTGTACTTTATGTTCTCAGGCTTGATGTCTACAACTCCGACCTCTGATGCCAGGATCACCCTGTCATCCTTGGTCACATAGTATCTTGATGGCCTAAGCCCGTTNNTCCGGAATCATCATCATTACAGAATGAGGAAGAGTCCTTCCGGTCATATGAAGGAATTCGAGGCTGTTGTCGAACATGGCGGAATCGCTTCCTGACTCATCGACTATAGGATAAGCCTTGGTCAGGTCATCGAAGTACTTCGACTTCATGTTCTTCTGCCTTGCCCTCATCCAGTTTACATTTCCTCTTATGGTATTTATCTCGCCGTTATGGACTATGAACCTGTTCGGATGCGCCCTTTCCCAGCTGGGGAATGTATTGGTCGAGAACCTCGAGTGAACCATGGCTAGAGCCGATGAAAAATCAAGGTCAGAAAGGTCAAGGTAAAAATGCCTCAGCTGTTCAGCTGTAAGCATGCCCTTGTATACAATGGTCTTTGACGAAAGGCTCGATACGTAGAAGGTGCCTCCCTTGTCTTCACAAAGCGGAACTATCGCCTTCTCTGCAAGCTTTCTTATAATGTAGAGTTTTCTTTCGAAATCCCTCTCGTTCTTAATGTCTTCGCTCTTTCCGATGAATACCTGAATGAATCTTGGCATGACGTTCTTTGCTGTAACGCCAACCATCGTCTTGTCTATGGGGACTTCTCTCCATCCGAGGATGCTCTGTCCTTCCTCTTTGACGATCTTTTCAAATGCATCCATCTGTATCCGTCTGAATTCGTCGTACTTGTGCGCGAATATCATCCCGACACCGTAATCGCCTTTCTCAGGCAGCTGGAATCCAAGAACCTCGCATTCGCGCTTGTAAAAATCGTGAGGTATCTGGACAAGTATGCCTGATCCGTCTCCGGTTTTCTCGTCAGCTCCCGCGGCTCCCCTGTGGCTAAGGTTCTCCAGTACTGTAAGCGCCTCGTCGATTATGTCATGCGACTTGTCTCCCTTGATGTTTACGACAAATCCCATCCCGCAGGCATCGTGTTCGAACTGAGGGTCATACAACCCCTGCTTCTTCGGTAACCCATGATCCATATTCCTCACCCTTTGTCTCCCTAACTCGTCGTTAGAATAATTCCATCATACGTGGTGGTATAATCCGCCATCATGATTGATACGTAAAATTGTATACCAGAGGTTATGGCAATTCAATATTTATTTTACAAAATATTAATGATTTATGATTAAATTCGCTTTAATTTTGATAATTGCCTATCATCATGCAATTTTACCTTCATTCACTGATTCATTTTTCATTATTTTGCAATACGAACCTTCAAATGTCAAAATTCTTATTAGTACGTACCTGTACGAAGGACTCTTTCGATATTGAAGCAATGGTTCAGAGGTCCGCTTCCTATACCCAGATCCAGACCGGCCCCAAGAGCTCCTGCGACATATTGCTTGGCCATTATTGCGCTTTCTTCAACAGACATTCCCCTCGCGAGCCCCACAGCCAGTGCAGAGGATAATGTACAGCCAGTTCCGTGGGTGTTGCTGCTGTCTATCCGCTTCCCATTGATCCAAATGAGTTCAGCCTTCCTGCAGAGAAGATCGTCCGCGCTTTCAGAAAGATGTCCCCCTTTCAGCAGCACCCACCCTGGGATCATTTCGGAAATCGCCTTAGCGGCTATTTCCATATCAGTCTTGCTTACTATCTTCATTCCCGTAAGCTTCTCAGCTTCCGGAATGTTCGGAGTAACCAGGTCAGCAAGAGGCATAAGCTCCTTTACCAGAGAAACCTCAGCGCCATTACCAAGGAGGCTGCTTCCGCTGGTTGAGACCATGACCGGGTCAACCACAATATTCTTAGCTCCATACTCCCCGAGCTTTTTCGAAATCACACCTATGAGCTCCCTGTTTGATACCATGCCTATCTTTACTGCATCCGGATATATGTCCCTGAATATGCAATCAAGCTGAAGAGACAGGAACTCCGGGTCAGATTCCAATATTCCATAGACTCCTGTAGTATTCTGTGCAGTGAGTGCCGTGACCGCGCTCATGGCATATGCCCCCAGCGCCGTCATCGTCTTTATGTCAGCCTGTATTCCAGCTCCTCCGCTGCAATCAGAGCCCGCGATCGTCAATACCTTAATCATTTCAAAACCTCCAGTCAGCCAGTGTTTCAATAAATACATCGGCGATTTTGATTATCTCCTTCAGCTCACCATGGCTTGCTTCGTCTTCCACTGCTACAGTGATGAATCCGGCTTTCTTGGCTGTCCTCAGCGCATGCAGTGCATCCTCGAAGACTGCCGTCTCCTCGATCGGCGTCCCAAGGATTTCGAGAGCCCTCAAGAATATTTCCGGTTCCTTTTTCGACGCACCTGCCTCGCGTTCAGTTATAAGGCCTGAAAACAGGTCTATTACCCCAAGCCTTTTCAATGCAGCCTCTGCAAGAGCTCTGTCTGTTGCTGTGGCAGCAACTGCCTTCACCCCCATAGACCTCAGCCTTTCAAGGAACTCTGCAGCATGCGGCTTAAGCTGCAGGGTCCTTTTGTATCCGTCCTCAATCAAAGACAGGATCTTTGCATAGATTTCCTCATCATTCATCGGCAGAGCATACCTTTCCCTAAGGTATTCACACGCCTCACCGATGCCCATAGGGGAAAGCTTAGCCGAAAGACCTTCCTCTGGCCTTATACTCATACCTTCCAGGAACCTCACCCCCAGATTCTTCCACATTCCCATGGAATCAATTATGGTACCGTCAAGGTCCACTATAGCTCCTCTGATCTTCAAGTCACCAATCCCCCCATCCTCAACACAAGCTCTTTAGCCGCCTTTTTGGGGCATTCAGCTGAAAATATCGCTGATACCACCGAAATGCCAGCTATGCCAGTACCTGCCAGCATATGCAGGTTGTCCTTTGATATTCCTCCTATTGCTACAACAGGAATGGAAACGCTTGAGCAAATGTCCCTTAAAGTCTCAATATCAACTAACCCTGCATCCGACTTGGTTGAAGTTGAAAACATCGCTCCAACCCCTATATAGTCTGCACCTTCAGCTTCGGCCTTCCTTGCCTGATCAACAGTCTCAGCTGAAACACCGAGGATCATCCTGCCACCTATGATTTCTCTTACACTTTTCGCATCAAGGTCTTTTTGCCCCACGTGAACACCTTCAGCCTCCAGCATAAGAGCAGCTTCAACATCATCGTTCACGATCAGCGGCACACCATTCCTTCTGCATACATCCAGAATACTTCGTCCAAGCTCAGCATACTCTGCTGAACTCAGGTCTTTTTCCCTTAGCTGTATCATGGTTGAACCACCTTCAATCGCAAGCCTTACAGCCTCGGCAAGCTCCAAATCCCCCAGATCCCTCCGGTCTGTCACAGCATACAGCAGGAGGCTGCGCTTATCTAACCTCAATCTTCATCCCTCCTTCCAGTTCATCAGAAGTCATGTTGCCCATGGCATCGATGATATAAGACCTGTAGGTTGAGGGACCTCCGCCTGACTTCATCAGCCGTCCATAAGCGATCTCGCCTGAAAGGCCCATGGCTGCTATGGCAGTAGCGCAGGCTCCTGCCTTGTCCTCAGGATTTGCTGACACATAGGATGCAACTACAGCTGTAAGCATGCATCCGGTTCCTGATACCTTCGACATCATCGGATGACCGTTCCTGACAATATATGCCGACTCACCGTCAGCTATGATGTCTATTGCACCTGTTATAGCTACAACTGCACCTGTATTCTTTGAAAGCCCTCTGGCTATGCTGATTTTTTCATCAAGGTTATCCTCTGTGACTGCATCTTTTGAGCTGGCATCTACACCCTTGGTGCTGCCTGTACCATGATATAGCGTCATGATTTCCGAAATGTTTCCTCTTATGACTGCCATGGGTATTTCCCTTATAAGCTTCAGAGCAGTCTCTGTCCTCAACTTCGTGGCACCGGCTCCAACAGGGTCAAGAACCACCGGATGACCAAGCTCCGAGGCCTTTCTCCCAGCCAGCAGCATCGAGTCGACAGTCCTCTCATTGAGAGTCCCTATATTTATTACCAGCGAATCGCATATGGCAGTCATCTCCTCAACCTCAGCCGCCTCATCCGACATTATCGGAGCTCCTCCGCATGCGATCAGCATGTTGGCAACATCGTTAACGGTCACATAATTCGTGATGCAGTGAACCAGCGGATTCCTAGACCTGTTCTTTTCCAGATGCATTTTTGACATATTCAATTCCTCCATTCATCATTATCGTCGCTAAGCTAATGAGCGCCATTACCGGCAGTGTGCTTCCAAGTATCGTGTCAATAGACATGAAAAGCCTGTATACCATGAATCCAGCTGCCCACAGGGCAAGGTTCATTACATTGAAAGCTTCACCTGAGCTGTCCTTTCTGAGTATATAGTGGTCAGTGAGCATAATGGCAGCCATAGGGGCGAACACTGAACCGATCAGGTAAAGAAAGCCCTCGAACCTGAAGACATCGACACTGAGAGCAAGTACCGTACCCAGAATGCAGGCTGCTATCGCAACAAATTTGCGTCCTGGCAATCGGAATACTGATGAGTAGCTCTCACCGGCAGAAAACACATCCAGGAACGTTGTGGTCACAGTAGATGCTATGACCACATATATCCCAAGCATTCCAAATCCGGCACCTGCCATGATGACAGCAATGTCAGACTCACCAAGGAATACAGCAGCGCCAAGACCTATGGCATACATCCATATGCTTCCTGCAGTGTAGGTAAAAGCTGATGCGAATGAAACTGTCCTTTTCTTCCTCGCACCTTTAGTGTAGTCTGCCACAAGCGGAAGCCACGAAAGAGGCATGGCCGCGGATAGCTCCACTGCCGCACCGAATGACATGGTTCCTCCTGCTGCACTTCCAGGATTTCCTTTGAATACCTCAATGCTAATGACGACAGTCATAAGGAACAGCGCGCCTACTACAATAACATTGGCCTTGCCAAGGGTCTTCATCCCCATCATAAGCCATACAAGAATCAGCATTCCGGTGGCAATGCTCCAGAACGCAAAGCTACCGGAGCCGTTTGAGACAAGATTCGCCGCACTCGCTCCTGTCGCGATCATTATGGCAGTCCAGCCAATCAGCTGCAGCACATTGAGCATCGAAAACAAAGCGGCTCCTTTCTCCCCGAATGAAAGCTTGGCAGTGTCCATTGCCCCTCTCCCGCTCCTTGCTCCAAGGAGTCCGGCGAGATAGATAAGTACTCCTCCAATAAGATGTCCGGTTATGACTGCCGCCATCCCTTTGGCGAAGCCCAATGGTGCGATGAACGTCCCTGTCAGTATCTCAGCAATGGATACTGATGCGCCGAACCAAAGCAGTCCATGACTTGAAACGTGGTCCTTCTGATTTTCCATTTGATCACTCTCCTGATTTACTGGAATACCGGTACCTTGTGACACTGCTGTAAGCGGGAATAAAAAAAAGCGGGATGTCCTATAAGGTCATCCCACATATCTACTGTGTGAAAGCTTTCCCTACGTTGGCATTATCCAAATCAGGTTCCAGGGTCGAAGTTGATTACTTCCTCTCAGCCTGCACACAAGCTCCCCACATATTCCGTTATGATTCGATGTTACATTAATATCTCCTGAGTGTCAAATCCCAGGAGCTATGGATAACGATTTTGTACTCTGTTTCGGTACATTAGTTTTTCATTGACAAACACCTAACTCTGGATTATCATCATAGTTAACCAATTTAATATCAAAACCTTTGATTGAGAGAAGTAACCGAAGTTTCCTTTCCAAAGAGAGCCGCATGTGGTGTGATTGCGGTGTCAGGGCTTCAGCGAATGGACTCATGAGGGCGATGCAGAAACCAATATTGGCAGTATGCAAGCCGGGATCTCGACCCGTTTCAAAGTGAGCGCACATGAAGGTGTGTGGAACGAGCGGCGATTTTTCGCAATTTGGGTGGTACCGCAGAGACTGTTGTCTTTGTCCTATGTAGGACAAGGGCTTTTTTTTATTACAAATTTTTACTCGAAAGGATGAGAAACATGGAAAAGATACCATACAAAATCTATCTCTCTGAAGAGGAGATGCCAAAAAGCTGGTACAATGTCAAGGCAGTCATGAAGGAGCTTCCGGACCCGTTCCTTCATCCCGGTACACTACAGCCTATGACTGCAGATGAGCTTAGACCAATCTTCTGCGACGAGCTTGTCGACCAGGAGATGAACACAAAGGATGAGTTTATCACCATACCTGAAGGCGTCACTGATTACTACAGGATGTATAGGCCTTCACCTCTCGTCAGGGCCTACAACCTCGAGAAGCAGCTTGGGACTCCTGCCAAGATCTACTTCAAGTTCGAGGGCAATAACACTTCCGGCTCCCATAAGCTTAACTCTGCGGCAGCTCAGGTCTACTACGCGAAGCAGCAGGGAATCGAGAGCCTGACAACTGAAACCGGAGCAGGACAATGGGGATCAGCCCTTTCCATGGCTTGCGCCTTCTACGGCATACCCCTGGATGTATTCATGGTCAAGATCTCATCTGAGCAGAAGCCTTACAGGAAGGTGCTGATGGAGACCTACGGCGCAAAGGTCCATGCTTCACCTTCTACAGAAACAGCAGTAGGAAGAAGGATCCTTGAAGAGAATCCCGGGACAGGCGGTTCGCTGGGATGCGCCATATCCGAGGCTCTTGAAACTGCAATGAGCAGGAAAAACTGCAGGTATGTTCTGGGCAGCGTGCTTGACCACGTCTTACTGCACCAGTCAGTAATAGGTCTTGAGACCCAGACAGCCTGCGAAAAATTCGGCATAAAGCCTGATGTTATAATCGGCTGTGTAGGCGGAGGCTCCAACTTCGGAGGACTCATAGCACCTTTCATGGGCGGCAGGATAAAGGGAGAGAACAACATCGAGTTCCTTGGGATTGAGCCAGCTTCCTGTCCGTCTCTCACAAGGGGAAGATACGCATACGACTTCGGCGACACCGGCAAGATGACCCCTCTAATGAGGATGTACACTTTGGGCTCAGGCTTCATGCCTTCTCCAAACCACGCAGGGGGACTCAGATACCATGGCATGAGCCCGATCATCTCAAAGCTCTACCATGACGGCTACATTACAGCAAGGTCCGTTGAACAGAGCAAGGTATTTGATGTGGCTTCGATTTTTGCAAAGTGCGAGGGTATCCTGCCTGCACCTGAATCATCCCATGCAATCTACGGTGCTGTTGAAGAAGCGCTGAAATGCAAGGAGACAGGCGAAGAGAAGACAATACTCTTCGGACTTACAGGCACAGGCTACTTCGACATGACAGCCTACATGAACTACAACAGCGGCAACATGGTCGACCATATACCAACTGACGAAGACCTTGAAAAGGGCTTCGTAACAATCCCCGACATAGGGAAATAGAAAAATAACAAGATAAAGATCAAGGGCTTCATCTGACCTCCGCAAAAGCGGAGATGCAGTTGAAGCCCTTCAAATTCTAATGAAATATCTTTATCTCTTCCTTGTCCCGAAACTCAGGACATCTTTTTTACAGGCACCTGTGCACTCACCGCAAAGGATGCAGTCAGCATCCTCTATAGAGCCCTTCTTAAGTCCTTCAGACACATTTATACCCATCTGGCACTTTCTGTCGCAGGCTCCGCAGGAGATGCAGCTCAAGGGCTTAGATAGTATCCTCAGCTGTGGAAGCTTCAGCCATCTTCCAAGCCTGTAGCCGCCCTCAAGGAACGGCGACATCCAGCAGATGGAGTGACATGCCCCTCTCTTTCCAAGTACGAAGGTCAGTCCCGTGAACAGCAGAAGCACCATATAGTAAATAATGTACTTCATTGGTTCGTCCACCGAGATGAACCTTTCCGTCATATGTAAAGGAACTACACCCCTTATGCCTCCGGCTAAAACAAACATCGAGATAATCCCAGCGAACCAGAGGGTGAATATTCCAAGCCTTATCTTTCTGAGCTTTTTTGTATTGACGCTTTTCCCGTTAACAGACAGTGCATATTCACTGAGTCCTGCCATTGGACAAGCCCATCCACACCAGGCTCTGCCAAAGAACAATCCAGACAAGAACAGCATTGCGAACAGGATAAGGCTTCCTGAAACCAGTCCGTTCATGGCTCCATCAAAGGATACGTATGGTGAGAAATAGTTAAGGGTAACAGGAAACATAAGAAGCGAAACCAGAATTATTGCCTTTCTTGTCCTTTGAAGCATGTTGTCCCTCCATTTGAGTATCGCATTAAGATTTCCAATTTATTTATATCTAAATTAGTCTGTTAAGTGTATATGACGTTGAGGCTCATACTCCATAATCCTCATTCATTTTCTCAGCGATTACCTTTGCTGAAAAAACCCTGCCTGCATTAATATCTGCAATACCCTTGTCTATCTCCGCATTAAATTGCTCTTCTGTCAATGAATCGTACGACAAAGGCTTAATCCCAGGTAGCTTTACTTCAAATGGTATTCCTTGATGGTAAACCACTTGTCGAAGGAAAATACCGATTGCATTAGACATAGGAATACCGAGCTGATTAAGTACTTGTTCAGCCTGCTCTTTTATCTCAGGTTCAACTCTCACAAATATGTTTGAAGTTCTTGTCATGAATATCACCTCCTCACTTTTAACTTTAAGCTATTGCATTGCTATTCGCAATCATTTTTAGGTCTCATTTTTCTCTTTAACCAAATAATCACTTAGATTTTCCATAATAAAAGGCCCGAAATACCATAAGATATTCCAGACCACTTATTATTACATTGCCCTTACTTTTTCGAACTCGTCAGTTATCTCTGTCGAAGGCTCCTTTGTCAGAAGCGATACTATGAGTATTACTGCGCATGATACCACGAATGCCGGGAACAGTTCATATATCCCAAATACTCCGCCAATCTGCTTTATGACCAGCTTCCAGATGAACACGGTGGCTCCGCCAGCAAGCATTCCGGCAATCGCCCCCTGCCTTGTTGTCCTCTTCCAGAACAGGGAGAAGAGCATTATCGGTCCGAAGGTTGCTCCGAAGCCCGCCCATGCGAAGGATACTACAGTGAATATTACGCTGTTCTCATCCATTGCGATGATTACCGCAATAATTGCTATTATTACAAGTGTGATCCTCGACATGTTGAGGACCTGCCTGTCAGTAGCATCCTTCTTGAGGATCCCCTGATAGATGCTCTTGGAAAAAGCCGATGCAGCTATCAAAAGATATGAGTCGGAGGATGATATGGTTGCGGCAAGTATTCCAGCCATTACGATTCCAGCAACAAGCGGCGGGAAGAAATGAGTGGATAGAACAATGAATATGCTTTCCGATGCACTCTGTGTAAGAAGCTCGGTAGGAAATAGAAGTCTTCCTATGATACCGATCGCTACCGCTGCAGTCAGGGATATTGCCACCCAGACTGTAGCTATCCTTCTTGAGAACTTAAGGTCCTCAGAATTTTTGATCGACATGAACTTCAATAACACCTGAGGCATTCCGAAGTAGCCGAGTCCCCATGACATTGTTGAAATTATCGTCAGAAGTCCATAACCTGCTGCATCACCAAATACTGGTGCTCCGCCTGCCACCTTCTGTATCCCATTTTCAAGCACCGGCTGAGCCATTCCGAAGAATTCAAAGAATCCTGGAATTTCCTGTGCATTTTGTATAACCTGTGAAATTCCGCCTGCAGATGATATTCCTGCAATCAGTACAGCACTCAGGGCAAGTATCATAACTATTCCCTGCATGAAATCTGATGCGCTCTCTGCGAGGAATCCGCCTATGAAGGTATAGCAGACAACGAATACCGCTCCAGCTATCATCATAAGCAAATACGAGGTTCCGAACAGGGTGCTGAAGAGTTTTCCTACAGTAACGAAGCAGCTTGCAGCATAAACGCTGAAGAATACCAGTATGAATACTGCTGCTATTACCGACAGCACCTTCTTCTTTTCCTTGTACCTGTTGCTGAAAAAGTCCGGTATTGTTATTGAATCACCGGCAGCATGCGAGTAGTTCCTCAGCCTTTTCGCCACGAACAGCCAGTTAAGGTATGTTCCGATTCCAAGTCCGATTGCAGTCCACGCCGCATCGCTAAGTCCGTACCAGTAAGCTACTCCTGGCAGTCCCATAAGCAGCCATCCGCTCATATCGGATGCCTCTGCTCCCATGGCTACTACCCATGGTCCCAGTGACCTTCCACCTATAAGATAATTGTCACTGCTCTCACTTGCCCTTTTAGCGTAAAAAATTCCGATTCCAATTACTACAGATATGTATAATGCCATTGCGATTAGTATTTGTATGTTTCCACCGTCCATCGGTACTCCTCCTTTGTCCCTTCACCTGAAGGCATATGCAAAATATTTTACCGCATATCTATTCATTTGTACATATATTTATAATCTCAAAATTAGCTCATGAGATTTTTATGAATTTCATAATCATATGGCATTCAATGAAATTGCAAAGGGCTGCCAGCGGCAGCCCTCCATCAGAAAGTGTATAAAGCTCTAGCTTAATATGTTTATCCTGCCCTCTACAGCAGGTGCCACAGGACTGTGGAGCCTGATGTATTCTACTAGTATCTCATCAAGTGCAGGATACTCCACAAGTATCGGTGACCCAACAAGCATGGAATAGTTATCCCCGCCTGCGCCCAGGAAATTGTTAAGGGCTACCGTATATTCCCTTGTCATGTCGATAGGCTCATTTGAAACCATGATGTTCGAGACCCTTGAGCCTTTTGCCTCTGATATATCAACATCAAAGGTGATGCCTCCAACCTGAAGGAATGAACCGGCAGTTGCCGGCAGGAACTCAACACTATGCTCCAGAGCAGACTTTATGATGCTGCCGGAATACTTCCTCGTTTCCACATAGTTTCCAAAAGGCAGCACGGTAATGACCTCTCCAAGAGTGATCTCTCCGATATTTATCGATGACCTTATACCACCGCCGTTCATGAATGCTATTTCTGCACCGGTCTTCGCAAGCATGGCATCAGCTATGAGATTACCAAGATTAGTCTCCTTTGACCTCACATTGTCCCTGATTCCATCAAGGACAACGGTGGTCGTTCCGACTACCTCCTTGAGGATTTCCGCCTGTCCTGCATTGATTTCCGAAATTATTGAAGTAACCTCGCTGTCTCCCTTTATTGCTGTAGTGCTCACCATATTCACAAGGATAGGTTCAAGCACATCTACACTTCTCTTGCCTACCAGAAGATTTACAACTCCAACATTCTTGTTGTATTCACCTGCGCTGGCAATCATTGTTCCGTTGACTACCATTCCACTTTCAAAGACAGTATGGCTGTGACCGTCAAGTATGAGGTCAATTCCATCAACTTCCATTGCTATAGCGGTTGACCTTTCATCCTCTTCAGTCGACAGGTCCGTACCAAGATGCGCAAGAGCTATCTGGACATCACTTATCGGTTCGAGCATTGCCATCATCATCTTTACCGTAGTTACCGGGTCGTTTATCAAAAGTCCTGCAACATTGCTTGGCAGTGTCTTGTAGTAGGTCTCCGGAGTAGTCAGACCGAAGATCGCCACCTTGATTCCGTCAATCTCCTTGATTACATATGGCTTCAGGAAGCTAGTCCCGTCCTCATAGGTAATGTTGGATGATATGATGTCAAAGTCAGCCATTGCTGCAAGCTCCAACAACCTTTCCTTACCATAGTTGAAGTCATGGTTTCCCGGAGTCATGGCGTCATACCCGACCTCGTTCATTACCTTGACTACGCTTTCGCCTTTTTCCAGGGTTGCGAAGGTAGTACCGTGCAATACATCACCAACATCCAAAAGCAGAACCGATTCGTTATACCCGATGAACTCATCCCTAAGTCCTGCTACCTTTGCCATTCCAAGACCGTCACCAGGTGCTACCCTTGCATGCTGGTCGTTGGTATGGAGTATTGTCAGCATCTTCTCCTGTCTTTCCCTTACCTGGTATAGAGCTACCGTTCCTGAGGCTTCGCAGGCTACTGCAAGAAGCGCTTCTCCCGTAGGTGATTTCTCAGCCTCCACGAAGAGAAGGTCAGTAGGACCTGAATCGGCATCCCCTGCAAAATCCCTTGATGCTGAGTAAGACACGAATTCCGGATTGGAAATATCAGCCAGACTGTATGCAGCCACTCCTCCAACCTCTCCGAGCCCTATGAATGCATACGGGACATTCCCGATCTCTCCTGCTGCCATAGCCTGAGGTGCCGGACCGTTTTCATCGGACCTTGCATCCCTTGTAGAATCTTCATCTGAGGCATTGAAATACATGTACAATGATTTGGCGGTGATCTCTTCGAGTTCGTCACCACTGTCATATACAATTTCCAAGCTCTTTGCGTCTACAACCGAGAATGACCTTCCGCCAAAGCTGTAGAGCGCATCGTACTTACCGTCGCCGCCGATACCATCAAGTCTTGATACCTTCAGCCTGCCGAATTTCGTCTCAAACTTATCTGCAGCTACGATCAAGTCTATGGCCGCCTGGCTTAATCCGCCATAATTCGAGGCATCCAGACCCAGGAGACCCTTAACCTTGATCTCATTTACCGTAATAGTGTCAGACCAAGCCCCGTAATTCTGCCATGCACCTTCGTTGGCTGTAAGAAGATATTCCTTTCCCTTTACCGTGACCAGTTCAACATCATCAGGCATGTACATTCCAAGAACCGGATATTGAGCAATGTTTATGTTGTCAAGGTCACATGCGTCAAGCCTATCGTCCGGTTGTGAATGATCCTTTACGCCCATGTCAAAGACACCTGTGAATTTTCCGGCCTTAAGGTCAAGCACCGCAAGTGCGTTTGATTCCTGAAGGGAGACATACGCGGTCTTACTGTCCTTCGCTACCGTTATGTGCTCAGGCTCGAAGCTCTCAGCCCAGGTGGCAGCAGAATCAGCCTTTCTTACTGTTTCTTCTACAAGGACATCTGAAAAACCAATTATACTTGAAGAAGCCTTCTTCACTCCGCTTCTGACATCAATGACAGTAACCGATCCCTCCGGATCTGTTGTGTATAAGTCATCAGGCTCCCCTTCGTTTGCAACGAGGAGAGTATTGTTGTCCGGAGTGAGCACCATCATTCCAGGCTTGGGTCCTGCCTCTATCACTTTGAGGACATTCCCCTTCATGTCAAGGAACACTACCCAGCCATTGTCAGTGACGGTTGCTGCTGCCACCGACACTGCGATGAATGACTCCTTTTTATCCACAACTACAGAGGTTATTTCCCCAATCGAATCCAATCCGTCAACATCCTCAAACGCCAACCTCTTCGTCCTGTCCAGCGTAAAGTCATCCCCTGCATCTGAAAGGTCTACAATGTCCAACGACTTCTCACTTGAATTCACAACAAACAGCTTTTCCGACTTGTCAGCATATGCAGTATAAACCGCTCCGCCATCCCCGCTCCCCGAGTCATATCTGCCTACAAATTCCATCAGAACATCCATCGACCCCGGGTAAACCACATCAGCTACATTGACAACCTCAGCCTTGACATCAAGCGCGAATACAGAGCATGCAAACAGAGCGGCGGCGAACATGGAAATTAGCTTCTTCACGTTCATTCCTCCATTTCTATTTATTGCCTTGTTCCGGACTTTTCCTTCGCAAGGGAATTATCTTGTTGCTTTTAGAATCTTGAAACCAGCGATATTTTTCCTTTTGCTTTCCTGTCCTCGAAGTACCTGTGCGCATCACCGATCTCATCAAAATAGAAGGACCTATCATCCTTGTTGATTTTCAGCTTTCCTTCATCGATGAGCTTTGCCACATTCCGGAGTATTTCACCCTGTTCCTTCCTGCCTTTTCCAGTCACAAGCGGCAGCGCCATGAATACAACCTTCAAGGTAAGCGCCTTCTGGTGCATCGGAGAAATATCCAGAGACACTCTTCCATTGGTAGTCATCACTGTACCCTTGATTTTGGCTGCACTGAAGCTATTTGAAAGGTTCTGTCCTCCTACTGTATCAAACACAAGGTCGAAGCCTTCCCCTCCTGTGCATCTTTCCTTATACTCATCTGGGGTCTCTGTCCCGGCAATTATCACTTCATCTGCTCCGAATTCCCTGGCAAGGCTAACCTTGTCACTTGATGTGACAGTACCATATACCCGTGACCCGGCCATTTTTGCCATCTGTGCCGCGATGTGGCCTACTCCACCTGTTATTCCGTGGATAAGGACCTTTTCAGCGTCTTTCAGAGCAGAGCCGTCCATAAGTGCTTCCCATGCAGTTATGGAAACCAGTGGGTAAAGAGCAGCTGTCTCGTGACTTATGCTTCCAGGCTTTAGAGCGATGAGATCTGCATCTGCCAATACAAATTCAGCAAGAGCTCCCTGCATCTTTCCCACTCCGCCCCCGATCCCGAATACCTCGTCTCCAGCCTTGAAGCCAGAGACACCGGTGCCGACTTCGACAATGGTTCCTGAGAAGTCCATATTAAGCACTGCCGGCATCGGTGGACAGCTTCCTGCTGCTATTCCCGACCTTATCTTTATCTCAAGCGGATTTAAACT
Organism: Clostridiaceae bacterium UBA6110; assembly: GCA_002428415.1. Lineage (GTDB taxonomy): Bacteria > Bacillota > Clostridia > Clostridiales > Clostridiaceae > Youngiibacter. Next base: position 38,182 of record DIWI01000095.1, on the reverse strand, counting down.
GCTGGCAGTGACCTTTGCTATCACATGGCCGCTCTTCAGCTCCGGGTAAGGTACCTCAGCCTGAGTGAAGACCTCCGGTCCACCGAATCCTGTCATAACTATAGCTTTCATTCAAGCGCCTCCAAATCTGATTATTCTGACTATTCATTTCGTAATTCATTTGCATCACTATTATACATCAAAAACAACCCGGTTTCATCTGACAGGACCAAACTGTCAGTTTTATCATTAGCGTACAATTAATATTTTTTATCAATCAATATTCGTATTGCATATGCGTTTCAATTGATATAGAATAGAGAATAATATTTTGCAATTTTCAAAATCGAATCCGTCAAATTTACATAAGAACGCATATCCCACAGTGAAGGGGCATCAGCGGAAATCGTTATGCACTGCGGGAAAAGGAGGAACACATGGTAATCAGAAGTAACAGCATAATAGAAGAAAGGCTTGACGAACTTGCAAAAGTCGTTCAAAGCAACAGCTATATCTCTCCGGAGCTCTACAACAGGTATAACGTCAAGCGTGGTCTGAGGAATCAGAACGGCACAGGCGTGCTTGTTGGAATCACCAGAGTCGGTTCTGTAATAGGCTATGACCAGTCAGAAGGAGCAAAGATTCCCGTAGAAGGAAACCTCTACTACAGAGGAGTCGATATGAGCGATATAGTCACCGGATTCCAGAGCGACGGAAGGATGGGATTCGAGGAGGTAGTTTATCTTCTGCTTTTCGGAGAACTCCCTACAAGGGAACAGCTTGCTGACTTCAACGAATTGCTTGATGCCTGCAGAGAGCTTCCGCATTCCTATAAGGAAGACGTCATTCTGAAGATACCTTCTCAGAACATAATGAATAAGCTTCAGAGGACCATACTTACCCTTTATTCGTATGATGAAAATCCGGATGACACTTCTGTAAGAAATGTGCTTGCCCAGTCAATCAACCTGATTGCCAAGACGCCGCTAATTGCAGCCTATGCATATCAGGCCAAGAGACATTACTTCGATAATCAGAGCCTTGTACTCCACACACCTAAGGTAGGTGTCGGAACTGCTGAGAATATGCTTCACCTTATAAGGACTGATTCGAACTACACCAGGGAAGAAGTTGAGATGCTTGACCTCCTGATGGTCGTACATGCTGAACACGGAGGCGGAAACAACTCCTCCTTCGCCACTCATGTCGTATCATCCTCAGGAACTGATACGTATTCTGCAATGGCAACAGCTATAGGTGCCTTGAAGGGTCCGAAGCACGGCGGAGCAAACCTTATGGTGGCTTCCATGTTCGAAGAGATCAGGAAAAATGTCAGCAACTGGGAAAACGAAGCTGAGCTTAAGGAATACCTTGCTAAGATCCTCGATAAAAAGGCCTTCGACGGCAAGGGCCTGATATATGGTATGGGACATGCAGTATATACGCTGTCGGATCCCAGAACCGTTCTGCTGAAGCAAAAGGCTCAGGAGCTTTCAAGGCACAAGGGACTTGAAAGGGAATACAACCTGATTTCTGATGTCGAGAGAATATCGAGCAAGCTAATACAGGAGAAGACCAACAAAGACTATGCTCCTTCAGCCAATGTTGACATGTACTCGGGCTTTGTCTTCGACATGCTTGGAATACCAAGAGACCTTTTCACCCCAATATTCGCTGTATCAAGGATCGCTGGCTGGAGTGCCCACAGACTTGAACAGATACTCGACGATAAGATAATGAGACCGGCTTATGTCAATCTGAGTGAGCTCAGACCATATACACCGATCGACGACAGGATGATACCTTCAGGAGAGTGATTCTGATGGAAAGTAATCCAAAAAGAGGCTTTGACAGGGCGGACCGTGATGATTTCACCGGTTCCGCCCTTTTGCGTCTTAAGGCGGCAAGGGAGGAGCTAATATGGCTTCTTGACAGAGGCTACTCCATGGATACCGCCTCAACCTTCGTTGGAAATCACCACAGCCTGACCGCAAGGCAGAGGAATGCCATGAAGAGGAGCGTTTCCTCAAGAAGTGACCTAAAGCTTAGACTCGGTAAATTGCTCACTCCGCCTGAAGTAAAGGGGAAAGAGGTCTTGATTGACGGCTTCAACATAATAATTACCCTTGAGACCGCATTGTCCGGCAGCCTCCTCATACTATGTGGTGATGGAGTCATCAGGGACCTTGCAGGTCTCAGGGGGACATACCATTTGATTCCCCAGACAGATGCGGCAATTAGGCTGCTGCTTGAGTCACTTGAGGTGTTAGGGGTGACATCAGCAAAGATTTACCTCGATTCACCTGTATCCAACTCAGGCCGGCTTAAGAAAAGGATCCTTGAGATTTCCTCAACATTCCAGCTTCCTGTTGAGGTATCACTGGAAGATGACTCCGACAAGGTGATGTCGGGTAAAGAAAGTATAATAACCGGAGATTCCATAATACTCGATTCATGCATCAGTTGGGTGAATTTGACAAGAGATATCATCCTTAATAATGCACCAGATCCTTTCATAGCGGATCTCTCTGAATGACTCGAAAAAACTGGATTACAATATTTTCCTGATTAGTACAGCCTCGGAAAATTCCGAGGCTGCTCCTTATTTAGGTAGGTCACCGTTAATTATGAAGTTTCTTATATCCTTAAGCGACATGTTTGATAGCCCCATTGTCTCCACATTCCTGCCCTGTGCCCTGTAATCAGTCTCGTGCAGGATAGAGCCAAGAAGTATTATGGAATCAATGGTTGGAGTCTCTACTCCTCCGAGCTTTCCGAGCTCTGCAATAGGCACCAGGCTCATTGGGATGTCTTCGGTAATGTACCTGGTATAGACTGTCTTAGGTGCCTTGATGCCATCGTAGCCTCTGTTGTTTCTCATTGCCTCAAATAGTGTCCTACCCGCCGCATCATATGCTATATACAGCCACTCTCTGGCTGTCATTGCCCTGAAGCCGAGAGATTCCGCCACATTCACCCTTTCCTGGTCCATCTTGTCAAGGATAAGAGCTACTGAGGCCGTTATGCCCTCAGTATAGTAATCGAAGTCTCCGTTCGTACTCTCGATCCTGGCTGCGTTAAGGAGAGTCACAGCCGGATGGAATATGGCTCCGATGTTGTCAAGGCTGGTCTTCATTACATTGTCTCCAGGAATGAACTGAGGGAGCGCTTTCCTCAGCTTCTTTACCACCTCTGGTGTCCTGTGAGCGGGAATTGCCGCTACAGGCACACTGTTCTTTACCCTGAAAATTTGAGTCTGGGCAGGATTTATTGCCCTTGAAGCATACAGGAGAGTCTGTGCCTCGCACACTGTGACATCAGCCGTGCAGCCAAGCTTCCTTATAATGTTCAGCACTTCAAGTGCTCCGCCTGTCCTGCCTGGATTAAGCACGATGATTTGTCCATCGACAAGGTGTGGTGCCAAATGCTCAGCCATAAAGGCGTGTCCTGTCGCAGGTACGACGACCATGAGTATATCCTTTCCTTCGATGGCCTCCTTCATATCCGTTGTGACAATGTCTAATTTAGCATGTCCGTGAGGTACGGTATCTGTATTGCTGACAATCTCAAGACCCCCATTATCCTGAATTGCCCTTATCCTGTCAGCTCCCCTGTTGTAGAGACTGACATCAATTCCCAGCAATGAAAGATGTCCAGCCATTGCGGTACCACCGTGTCCGGCTCCAAGAACTGCAAATTTCGGCTTATTATTGTTCGTATCCAATTTAATGCCCCCATCCGTAAGTTATATTCATGTTTTTCCTGTCATCATATGATATTCGATTTGTTCAAATTCAAGTATACCTAAGAACCCTTAAATTTATTATATCTTCTATATTCAGGATATTTGATGATGTTACACTCTGTTTACAAAAAACTAACCTATATGAAGAGATTAGAATGATTCTTCTTAAGTTGCATTAAACCTGCACCAGAAGTATAATCGAACTAATATGCCAAGGAGGTATTTAAAATGCCGCATGAGGTCATGAACGACATTTATCTGATAAGGGTCCCTCTTCCGGGGAATCCTCTTAAAAATCTTAATTCGTATTTGATCAAGGGTGCTGAGCGCAGCCTTCTCATAGATACAGGCTTCAATATAGACTCATGTTATGAAGCGCTTATTGAAGGGATAGCTGCCCTTGGAGTAAGCCTCGATGACCTGGATATATTTCTGACCCATGTCCACTCTGACCACACAGGCTTGATTGGGAGGCTTAAGACTGAAAAGAACAGGATATTCATCTCATCCACCGACCTCCTTGTACTGGACAGATTCAGAAGTACATTGAGATGGAAGGATATAGAGACACAGTCGATTAAATACGGCTTCAGCGAAGAAGAGATACGTGAAAACAGAAGTACTAATCCATTCAAGAATTATCTGCCTCCCCAGGATCTGGAAATTGAAACCATTGAGGAAGGGTTCGTATTTAAAGTAGCAGGCTATAATCTGGTAGCCATTTCGACACCAGGGCATACTCCCGGACATATGGTCCTGTACGATGAAGCTTTTGGAATCCTGATTGCAGGAGACCATATAATATTCGACATTTCACCGAACATAACAAGGTGGTCTGAGCTTCCTGACTCACTCGGCGACTACCTGAAGAGCCTCGACAAGATATTCAGGCTTCATGTTACCACAACACTTTCAGCACACAGGAATCCCATCGGTGATGTCCGAGAGAGGATCACAGAGCTGAAGGAACACCATATGCTGCGTCTCGACGAAGCTCTGGCTATCGTAAAAACCGAACCGGGGCTGACTACCTATGAGATTGCATCCAAAATGAGCTGGTCGATAAGGGCCAAGAATTGGACAGAATTCCCGTTGACCCAGAAGTGGTTTGCGGTCGGAGAAGCCGGCGCTCACCTGGATCATCTTATCCAGAGCGGCCTAATTGAAGAATATGAAGAGAACGGCAAACTAAAATACAAATGACCTTTTGAATACTTTGAAGAAATACCAGCCGCACGGCTGGTATTTCATTTGCTGCATTATTTATCTGTTTCTACCAATCACCTTTTCAATCGAGCCGAACAGTATGTCTACTGCAGCCTTGTCATAATAAGGAACCTTGGCTGAGCCCTTGCCGAATTTCGCTTTCGGAAGCAGGCTCTTAAGCTCTTGAATAATTTCGAAGTCAAGAGTATGAAATGTAAAGTGGTCGATTGCAGCTGAAAATGCCACATACGTTCCATTGAACTTGAACATGGGCATCTGATATGAGATCCTTCCCGGAATCTCAGGATGGTTTACCCTCATGTATCCGACAAAGGTCTGAAGCCATTCTCGCTTTTCACCATCGAACCTCTCCATGTATTCATCAATCGGGTCCATGTCGCACCCCTAATACTCTTCTGCATAAAGCATGGTAGAATAATCAACCGAATCAATGACAAATATCTTGCCATCCTTGTTATCACCATCAACCTTGATCAGGTGTTCCTTCTCATAATGTGGAACCTCCTGTCTGTGTATCACCTTGAGCCAGTCCCTTCCGAAAGACTCCAAAACGAAAACCTGGAGGTAATCCTTCTCGATTTCCATCCTGTCGATCAAATTCCAGAGATAAAACTGAAGTCCCGGACAAAGTCCTGACATCACGCCCCTGGTAGCATACCTTCCACCACTGAACAAAGATTTTTCACTCATGANNTTACCTGGTGATAAAGTCGTAAATATCTCCCCTGACCGGAGTGTGAAGCGAATAGTATAGCTTGACAGCTGTAACATTTGTTCCGGGCATGGTGAATTCTTCAGGGGTTCCGATTGCCTTCATGGTACCCAAAAAATAGAACTCCTTTGAAATTCTGTCATCCTTGTTCTTTCTCACGAACAGTAGCATTGTAATTCCATTTGACTCCGAATTGTATGCCTGAACAACATCATCGGAATTGACTGTCCTTTTCGATTTTGATATTGCCTCCAGAGTTTCTGATGAGAGGAAGCGGTCTTCGAACTTAATTGTAGGACTTATATCGTCAGACTTGTCATAGTTTATGAACACAGGATATGTCTTGGTCCTTTTATCGAACCTGTAACCTCCAATATTCAGTGCTACCTCGCTCTTCTCCCAATCAAGGCATCTGCATACATCCTCATAGGTATATTTCTCGTAAAGCTTGAAGTTTGTCTGCCTATACCTGTCCGAGTACCTTTCCTTGTTCCGTGACAATCCTATACCTATCAGCTCATCAAACTGCAGCCTGAAGTCAGGATTTTGAAGGCATGCCATATAGCTGTCAGCACCTTTGGAATCAGACATGAACACAGCATCCTTGTAGCTGTCTTTCGATGAACCAGTGGCGAAATTCTGAGTCATTTGGTTTTCCAGGTTGAGCCTTGTGTTTTCATTCATTACTATTCCGTATTTTCTCAATAGAAGCTCTTCGAGATCATCCAGAGGATGCAATGAACCTCCTGCGATAAGCTTTAGCAGTTCTAGCTCATGAGGTCTCTTGCCGGACGCGTATTTTATAGAAATGTATTCTATATACATTTCTTCCAAAGTAGATAGTTCTACCTTATAGTCATCCTCATATCTCTTCAGAAAATTGTGGTATGATCCGGATTTCTGGAATATCCTTTCAATGTCAATTGATCCGGATTCAGCAAATTCACTGATTTTTGGAATCCTGCCAATCCTCATCTTCAGCATCATGTAGGATTCCCTAATAAGCTTGATGTCATTGACATTTGCCCTGTCAATTGAAGAATATATCCTATCCCTGGTTATCCTGTCGAAATTTATTGTGGAGCAACCGGGTATCACCCTTGTGCCTTCGGCAACGAACCTTCTCATTGTGTCCTTGTTGTAGCTCTGGTCCCCCGACAAGGCTACAGGTATCAGGAAATTATTGTCATAGTTCCCTATGAAATCAAGTACCACCACATATTCCTTGTCTTCATAGTGCCTGAGACCCCTTCCCAGCTGCTGTACGAAGATTATCGCAGACTGTGTCGGTCTGAGCATTATCACCTGATTCACAGAAGGCACGTCTATTCCTTCGTTGAATATATCCACTGTGAAGATATAGTCAAGTCCTCCATCATGTTCCTTTTGCTCCAGCCGGTTGACGGCTTCAATTCTTTCATCCTGGCTGCTTGCCCCGGAAAGAGATACTGTCTTGTATCCCATCTGGTTGAACTTGCCCGAAAGCACTTCTGCCTCTTCTCTGCGGCTGCAGAATATGAGACCCCTGACCCTGTGTCCGCTGTAACCATAGAACTCAGCCTTCTCAGCTATGTTCTTAACCCTTTCATCAGAAGTGAGTTTTGAAAAGCTTGCTGTGTCATCAATCAGTCTACCATCCACCTTGATTTCCGATACCCCGAAGTAGTGGAAGGGACAGACCATATTTTCCTTCATCGCTTGCTGCAGCCTTATCTCAAAGGCAACATTATGGTCGAACATCTGGAATACATCAAATCCATCAGTCCTTTCAGGCGTTGCGGACATTCCTAGAAGGAACTCTGGCCTGAAGTGGTCAATTACCTTCCTGTAGGATGCAGCACCTGCCCTGTGCACCTCGTCTATTACGACATAATCAAAATGATCTGGCTTGAAGCCATAAAGTATCTCATCCTTTGATAGTGTCTGCACAGTTGAGAATATGAAGTCAGAATCTGTGCTCTTTGAACCCCCACTCAGCACCGACATCGACCTCTCAGTCCCGAATACCCTTTTGAAACTTTCCATAGCAGCCTTAGCTATCTGTTCTCTGTGCACCACGAAAAGGAACCGCCTCGGATTGAATTTTCTGACATCGAATGCTGAAAGATATGTCTTTCCTGTTCCTGTTGCTGAAATTACAAGAGCTTTGCCTCTTCCTGTGTTTCTTGACTCATCCAGAGCCTCAAGTGCTGAAGTCTGCATCTTGTTGGGTAGTATCCTCTGGAAATGGATCATTCCCTGATGTGAGGTTTTCTCAATAAGTCTCCGTGCCTTGGACTGATAATCGTAAATGGCCTGATATTGTTCAAGATATGCCTCATCGACCCTTACGGATTTTTTTGAGAGCTCCTCAAACTCATGTAGCGTTTCAATAAGGAGGGCTCCTTCAACTGTAGAAGTTACCTTCAGGTTCCATTCCTTGTTAACGGAGAGCGCACTTTGTGTCAGATTGCTGCTTCCGACAATAATCGTATATTCATTGCCCTTCCTGAATATATATCCCTTGGTATGCATCCTACCCTGGTCTTCAGTGACGATGCCCAGGTCGATATTCCCAAAGCCCATAAGTTTACGAAGCGCTGCAGGATCAGAAAAATTCTGGTACTGAGAAGCAATGATTCGGCCCTTGACCCCTTTTTCTTCAAGCTCCTTCAAAGTCTCAATTAGTGAAGTCACACCACTTTTTGTTACGAATGCTACTGAAAAAAGGAACTCGTCGCAATCAGACAGTTCTGTAATTATGCTGGTAAGTACCTTCTCGCCTTTTTCATTGTCATTGATGAGTAGCCTCGGCCTGTAATTAGCCAATGAAGGCACCTTATGGTCGATTAATCCCTTGACCAGACCGTCTCTAAGACTATAAGCGCTTTCCATCCAAAACCTCACTGCATTCAAGTGCTTCAACTATAGGTACATCCGCCGGAGCCCAGTCAAGCTGCATAAGTTCTTTCTTTCCGAGCCATCTGAAATCAGAGTGTTCCTTCATCGTAAATCTGCATTCATCCACCTTGCATATGTAGCTATGCATCGTGATGGAAAAATCAGGATAATCATGGTGAACAGTCATGAAATAATCATCTTCTGCTATCTGAACATCAATGTCCATCTCTTCTTTAAGCTCACGTACCAGTGCTTCGCTGTTTCTTTCTCCGGCTTCTACTTTACCGCCAGGAAACTCGAATTTCTTTGAAACATATTCATATTTGCTTTCTCCACGCTGCATGCAGAGGACCCTGCCATCACAGACGATGATTCCGGCAACAACCTCAAATGATTTCATAGATACACCTCACAAAAACCTTATGCTGCAATTATAGCATATATAGGTGCTAACCGATCATATATCTACAGCATTGATTTTCTTGATTCAAGCAAAAACCCTGCTGCATTTTCTGCCGCAGGGTCGCTTAGTAATATAGCTTGTCTGATTTGGTCCAAGAAACAACCGACATATCCTAATGCTGTCAAGCATTTAGCGATATTCGAGCATAAGCCTCTCAGAGCCTTATCGGTTCGCCTCTTAACGAAGATTCATAGAGAGTCTCTACCATCTTTTGCACATATGCCCCTTGCTTCGCAGTCACAAGCAATTCCTCTTCGCCTCTGCATGCTCGGACAAAATTCGAAAGGCTTTTCAAATAGAGATCTGTGTCCTGAGAAAATGGATATGAGGTATCGGTGAGCATGCTGCCCTCCTCACCATAGGTTTCGGGCGGAAAGAGACTTGCTCCGAGCTTGTCGCCAAAAATATCCAGACTTCTCCTGTCCTTATCCTTCATGTTCAGCGCAAATGAGGTCTCGATGCTAAGGCTAGCTCCATTCTTGAACCTTATGAATCCGAAAAGTGAATCCTCTACGTTGAACTTTTGGGGATCCCAATCGCCCATGAGTCCTGCACCCTTTCTTTTTCCAATCTTGTCATATGAGGCAGCTGATACATTGTCAATTTCAGGATAATCCATGAGATATGCTGCAATATCAAGCATGTGCACACCTATGTCTATGAGAGGTCCGCCTCCCTGTATTTCACGGTTCGTGAAGTTGCCCCAACCTGGTATTCCACGTCTTCTGAGCCACTGAGCTTTGGCGAAGTAAATCTGTCCGAATTCTCCCTTAACAGCCTTCTCTTTCATCAGCCTGACATTCTCTCCATGTCTGAGATGGAAGCCATAGCTGAGCAGTTTTCCCATCTCCTCTGATTTCTTCATCAT
>DIWI01000095.1:0-28195 GCA_002428415.1 Clostridiaceae bacterium UBA6110 | reverse complement strand
GGTATATGGGACTTCCTGGCTATCTGGCCTGCACCAATGATTGCAGCCTTGAGTCTCGTCATTTCCTGCACCTTCCTCAATCTCTAAAAAATAATCGAATCAGCTGACGGTTATCAGAAGAATCTTCTCATGTATCCGACTGATTCAGCATATGCCTTCTGCGGATTCTCGCCTCTCACCCTGCATTCGTACACGACCGCCCCATCATATCCGATATTCTTCAAAGTCCCGATGAGAGATTTGAAATCCATGGAACCTGTTCCAGGCTGATATCTGTGGTTCTCGGCAATGTGGACATGTCCGATGTATTTGCTGTATCTCTCGAGGGATTTTCTCATATCATCCTCTTCGATTGCCATATGGTAGAAGTCAGCAGTAATCTTTACAGCTTCAAACTTCCCCATTTCAATGANNCTTTGCAACCGGATCAAGCTCTCTGAGGGAATCAAGGATCGCCTTCAAGTCACCTTCACGGCTTCTTGGGGACACCATAGGCGGAAGCCTGTAGGTGAACATCCCCCATGCGGCTGGAACAACAACATATTTACCTCCTACTTCCTCAAGTGCCCTAATAATAGCCTTAAGGTCTTCAATGGCACTTAGCCTTCTCTCTTCTATGAAGTCTCCAATCCAGCCTCTATATCCTCCGCATGCTGAGACAACAGGAAGTCCTGACGCCATTATGGCTTCCTTCACCTCATAGACACTTTCTGCAAGCACCTTGCCATCGATCTCAAAGCATTCAAAGCCCATCCCTTTGATTTGGATGAACTTCTCAGTCAGTCCTTTCGGGAAGAAATCCTTGTCCTGGGTACCAAGTCTCATCACAATTTCCTCCTGAATGCTATTCCGAGCTTTATACTAAGGTCCGGCTCCTGGTCCACATATTTTTTGAAGCCTTCAGCACAATCCTCGAATTCAACGATCGGATCGATTATGTCTTCACAATTAAGATATCCGTTCATCAGCAGTTCCCAGCATACATCCTCTATCCTTTTCCTGGACCATCTTGGATACTCAGGATTAGGTTCGCTGCCAGCCCTTGAAAAGATGATCTTCCCATAGTTGAAGTGGGCTTCCTGTCCAAGCCACAGTCCTGCAGGGAATGGTTTTGCGAATGCAACATATGCAATAGTGCCTCCATAAGCGAGCCCTCTCAGCGAGCCTTGAAGTGCATGCACACTTCCGCTGGTTTCAATTATCGAATCAGCCCCTGCCTTCCCCGTGAGCCTCTTTATCTCAAGCCCAACATCGCAGGCTGTTGGGTCAAGTGCAAAATGAGCTCCATGCTTAAGGGCGATTTCACGCCTCTTAGGAATAGGGTCAATGGCTATTACTGAGGCACCCGCATTCACCGCAAGCTGCACAGCAATCTGACCTATGGCTCCCAGGCCAATAACCGCTACATTGTCGCCAGCCCTTACATTTGCATCCCTTATTCCTCCAAGCGCGAACTGTGCAGGGTCATAACAGACTGCATTCCTTTCAGAATCCTTCTGATTCATCTTCCTTAACCTGTAGTTGTTAACTGCATTGATTATCTGGGTTTCCTTAATTGGACCGTAGGAGCATACCCTGTCGCCGATGCTGTAATCAGTCACATCTTCGCCAGTCTCTACGATGATGCCTACAAACATATTTCCGAGAGGCAGGTCGCCGTATTCCAATCCCCTTGGCTCATCCTGCTCCCTGTTCTTGAAGATTTGCCACTCCGGATCATATTTACCGTCAATGAAAGGAGTTGTTCCTCTGAAATCCGCTATTTCGGTACCGTGCTTTGGTGATGCGAATTCAACCCTGACCTTCACTTCATTTGCTTTAATCATCCTATCTTCATATTCTGCAAGCACCGCAATATTTGGTGCTGTACAAATCAGTTTCCTCATAATCCCGCTCCTCGTATTCTGCGTATATTCAACAATCTGAAATCCTGATGTCAGAGGTTGTGGCACTGTCGATGACATACCTTTCCATTATTTCCTCATAGCTGTTTGCCCTTATATTTACATCTGAAGCGTCTCTAACCTCAACTGCAATACTGCTGTTTCTGAACGTATTCCCTTCAATCAGTACATTCCTGTTATGGGGGTCATTGAAGCCCTGGGATTTTATCGCTATGCATGCTCCTCCGAATCTTCCATATCTTGGCTTGAATCCGCAATTATCGAATTTGCACCCTTTGATGACAATATTTATTGCGTGTCCACCCTCACTATGCGTATCCAGCTCTGCACCCAACAGAATTCCTGCATTCATGATATTTTCGTAGATGCACTTTTCGATATGTACATCACTGCACCTCAGAAGCTGACCGGCTCCCGCAATATTTCTGAATACTGTGTTCTTGCAGCTGTATGATTCTGGTTCCCAGCACCCTGGTGTCATAAGTGTCCCTTTAGTTACGAACGGTTCAAAGTCATCCTTAAAAGAAATCTCGTACATTGTGATATAGTTAGCTACCCCAGGAACCTCCGCTCCAGCTGTTTCCGAATCCCTTTTAGTATGAACCACAGGATACCTTCCGGTAATCTGCCAGTTTCCAATCCTGTTCTGTACGATCCGGGTACCATCATGGAATTCCATTTCAGAACCAGCTTCAAGCGGTATCGGCGCATATTTGCATGAACACAGCATGCTTCTGGAAGACAGAATAGTCTCAACAACCATAAAGTTGCTGTGGACATTCTGCCCGTCCATCCGGACTCCTTCAAAGTGGCATTCATCCAGCATGATCTTACCGCTGCACCTGTATATCTTCCATCCGTCCCTGGAGCCCGTGAAAAGCTGACCTTCTCTCGGTTTCAGGACAAGCCTGTGAGCCCTTATGTTCCTGCAATGTTCAGTAAGAACTGCAAAACTGTTAGAATTGAATATCCTCACATTATCCAGCCTGATATTTTCACAGTCTCCGAAAAACAGCTGAAAGTCGGTTTTGCCTGTCTGATGCCAGGATACTCCGTCACCGGCCCTCAGTATTGCGGCAAGATTGTCATCCTCCAGTGTCAGCAGCCTTTCCCCGGTTTTCCTGAATCTCTTGTCAAATCCGAATCCAATCGTCAGACTGGCTCCCTGCAGGCTTTTGTCCGCAAGGTCAAACCTGTTCATGCAGTATGCTCCCATCCCATCATTACAAGGCAGGCCTTTAAAGACCTCAACTGTCAGGACAGATCCATGTACCGCCACAACCTTTCCTGAGCTTGCGGTTTCGGGATTCCTTGTAAACGCGAGGTTTCTTATAGTGATATTTTTCGAACCTGTAACCCAAAGTATCGAGGGAAGCAGTGTATCAGGAATGAGGCTATTTGAGCCTGCCAGTATGGTACCCGGACTTCCATCCTCAAGACAAGAGCCCTTGAGAGTAATCCCTTCCATACCTTCCAGAAGGAGGTGGACATCCTTCTCATGGATATCTCCGCAACCGTCATCATGGGCAATTGAATATGTCTCTATGGTCTGCCATTCATCAAGCTGATAGGTTCCTTCGCCAAACCTCACCTCATCTGCCTGAATGCTCCTGGCGTGGTCAATTGCGGCCTGTATTCCGGATGCCGCATGCATCCTGTCCTTGACGAAATCATCTGCATAAACTATCTTCTTCTGCATTTTTACACCAGCTTCACACTAGAATATTAGTCTTCTTATTTCATGGTCAAGGATGAGGTGTATGAGCTCATAGCCATTCCTGTTAGGATGAACACCATCCTCCAGGAAAAAACCTGAATTAAATGCATGTATTCCCGACAACCTTCTCATGTCTATGAGCGGAAATCCATGGTAGAGGCTTGATCTCTCAAGGGCCTCAACATAATCAAGCAGGGTACTGCCAACCTTGTTCAGGGTCCGGAAGGCATCGCCTTCCACCTCTGCGCCGTCAGGCCTCTCCATCCGGTATATTGGAGTCACCCATATTATCCTCGCATTCGGAAAGTTAATCCGAAGCCTTTCAATTACAAAGCTGATTGCTCCATTGAAGGTGTCCGGCTCCCGGTCACCTTGATTTCCAATCGGAACCCCCCAATACCAGTCATTGCTTCCATGCCAGATGAGGATGATATCAGCCTCTTCAGGCAGTCTTCCTTCCTCCAGCAGATCAGCCATGCATCCTGCTGAACCCTTTGAAAGGGAGCTTGAACCCACAGCGAAATTATTGGTCTCAGAAAGGCATAGGGATTCCTTCAGCTTTTCCTCATATCCGCCTTCACCATGAGTACCGGTAGACAGGCTGTCACCATATATAGCAAGCTTCAATCCTCTAAGATCCATCCTTCCATTCCTCCATCAGCGTCTGCAGTCCCAAAAGGACCGAACTGTCAGGGTCATCTGCCACAAGGAATCTAAGTTTTCCCCATGGTGTCCATGCCCTTTCCTGTACACCTCTGATAATTGCGGGAAGTATGTGTTCCCTGCCCTTCATCACCCCGCCGCTTAGTACTATCACTTCAGGATCGTAGGCGTGCACAAGGTTCGTTATTCCAGCGGAGTATGCATCGATAACCATTTCAAATGCTGCTCTGCTGAAGACATCCCCTTGAACCATGCAATCAATTATCTCTTTCATTCCTATCTGACCTGATTCCGAAAGCCTGCTCCCAGAATAGCCTTCAATCCCTGAAACCGACCTTTGAAGTTCCCTGGAGCCTGCAATTGTTTCAAGGCATCCTTTTCCGCCGCATGTGCATGCTTCTCCATTGATATCAGCTACAAAATGACCTCCAAGTATTCCCGCCTGAAAGTGCTTTCCCCTGATCGGTCTGCCGTTTATAATTGCGGCTGTCCCTATTCCCGTGCCAAGGATCATCATGACCACATTATCTTCACCCTTGGCGCATCCTTTTGAAGCTTCACCGATAAGAGCCGCATTCGCATCATTGTCCATTACAAGTGGGCAGCCGAATTCATCATGGCACCATTTCTGAAAGTCAAAACCCACAGCATCTGCATACTTGGCATTTGCTGAAGTTATTGTCCTTTTTTCAATGTCCACGATTCCAGGCATAGCAATTCCCATAAGCTCGATCTTGCCTGGATATTCTGTCCTGATGAGCCTTGCAGCCTTATCCAGGTTGTTTCGTATCCCCGCCCCGGCATCCGTATCAATCGGTCCAAGCTTCGAAAGGACCCCATCAATAACAACACCTGTCTTTATGTTTGTCCCACCAAGGTCCATAACAGCTCTCATAGCCTGACCCTCGCCTTGATGGTTGCAATTTCCTTCCCTACTGATTCACCATGAGGTCTTATGATGTATTCACCTGCAGCTTCAGGTATGACGAAAGTCTCCGCATAATGAACAACCAAAGGCTCGAAGCTTCCGGAAGGTGACTCTACAATCGCCTCTTCTCCCTCAACAAGGTTAAGTACATTCACGCTGCCCTCAGTATTATGAGTGACAGGCCTGTTGAACCAGTCCCTCACCGTTTCGATGAACTGGAGCTCATGGAGTCCGGTTCTTTCGCTTCTCCACCCCTCCTCATCACAGAGCACAGTTATCCTGTTTATGAGATTCTTTTCAACCCATTCTGTGTCCCTCTCGATCTTCACGACCTCCCTGCCATGACTGATGTTTATAGGTCTTGGCTTGCCATCGGTTCCAAGTCTTCCCCAGTCCCACAGCTTAAAAGTAAAGATAAACGGAGTCGATGAAATCTCAAGGACCATTGTATCCCTACCGGAACAATGGACCGTTCCCGGCGGTATCAGAAGATGGTCATGCTTCCTTACCTTAATTGTGTTTGTGAACCTATCAGCCATGAAATTCACACTTGCTTCCTGCGCCTTTTCCAGTTCCCTGAAGAATTCCTCTTTCCGAGTCCCGGTCTTCAGTCCAAGGTAGACCAGCGGATCCCTGTCCTCATTTGCATCCAAAATGTAGTAAGACTCCTCCTGGGTATAGTGCATGCCGAATTTCTCCTGAATGTACTCCACTGTCGGATGTACCTGCAGGCTCAGATTCTGACCATCCATTGTATCAAGGAAGTCAAACCTTATGGGAAACTCTGTGCCGAACCTTGCCACTACCCTTTCACCTAAAAGCCTTCCTGGCTCATAGAGCACCAGGTCCATAGCCGGAAGCTCCATTAAGGTCCCTCCGAAATCCAGGAGAATCGAATTCTCCTCCGGCACACAGTCAAAGCACCATGCATAGTTTGGCTCACCTTCGTCAAGTCCGCACACCTTCTTCATCCATTGCCCGCCCCACACTCCGGGGTCAAAAAAAGGGACAAGCCGAAACGGCCTCGAAGCCAGCTGAGACAGACCATACCTGAAGGCATCCCCTGTTATCATCACAGGGCTGCCTTTCTTATTCGTATCAAGCACGTAATCAAAATCATCAAAGTGCCTTTTCTTGTGTCTGTCAGCTACCCTCCATTCAAAAAAGTATCCCCACTTGTACTTCTGAAGTATGTCATCAAACCAGATTGAGCTCTTCCAGCATCCTATCTCATTTCTCCTTAGCCGCCCCTGTATCTCCCATCTGGCAAGGTCCGCATATACATATATATCCGGCTTTACCGGAATGTTTGCAGCAGCTCCGTAGACAATGACAAGCCCCTTTGAGGTTCCTGCCAATTTTACGGCTGACCGGAGTTTTTCCTCATCAACCAGGTCCTCATAGGTTTCAAGGCACATCTGTCCGAATACCCTGTCGTCTGTTATCCTTCCGATTATCCTTGAGGTGATCGATTCTTCACTCTGGAAGGTCTCTTCATCGGTGAAAATGGCTAGACTGGGATCAAGCCTCTGTATCAGTTCACGTTCAAGCTCTTCATAATTCAGGCCTGGATAGCAGTCGATAGCGATCACTACATTTTCCTTCATCTCAAGCAATGACCTAGAACGCTCACCAAGGATTCCGGCTATCTCAGCATATCCCCTACACGCTGCTTCGCCGTCATAGTCTATCCTTGTTTTTGGATACCTGTCATAGCTGCTCATTTTCTTCACCAAAGGTCGCTTCAAGTCTTCCATCGACATGGTATTGCCGCTTCGTTCCATTAAATATTATTTCAAGTTCAAAAGGCTGCGATGTTTTAACCTCTATATTCAGCTTACGATCATCCACCTGTGCCATAAAGTCAGCGGTTATTCCAAAGAACCAGTAGTTTTTGCAGCCTATGGGCCCGTCCTTTAAAATATCATTGCTGATATCCCATACGAGCAGATCTCTCTCGATATCGGTCCTGAGCCCTATTCCGTACCTTAGGAGGAACATTATCGGTCCCATTCCCGACCAGCCCACGAAATCCATCCTGTCTGAATTTCCGCTTGTTATGGAATCAGCAGGATAGTTCTCCCATATGGTTCCGGTTTTTGAGAAAACTTTGCATACCGCATCAAGGTGGTTTATTCCGATTTCCCGAGCAAGCTCGTAGTATCCGTTCTTTTCAAGTCCAAGCACCACCATGGTATTTGTTGGAGCCCACACTGAGCCTTTCCAGTATCCACCCTCAGGGTCATAGCCTTCCTCATTGGCTGCGAGCACTGGAATACGATGGATCCTATTGAACGTATCTTTATCATTCAGCCATTTAGTTAAAATTCCGGCCTTGTCCTTATCTGCGACTTTTGATATCAAAGACCAATAAGCCGCTATTGTCTTCATTCCAGTCTGCTTTCCCTCAAAAGTCAGGTCATAATAGAATCCATCCTCATCGTTCCACATAAGACTGTCTATTCGACCTGAAAGCTCCGTGATGTCTTCGGAAAGCTCAGATCTCCTTGGCTCATCAGAAGCCTTGAGCCCGCTCTTATCAAGTACATTCATGATATCCAGGAGGTTCCTGGCAAAAAGGACCATTTCACAGCTTGTGTCGATTGCAAGACCAAGGTATTTGTTCCTTGGAGAATTATCCATGCTGGCCCAGTCAGTGACATAAAGTCCGTTTGCATGCTTAAGGTGATACTTCAAAGCTGAATAATACCTGTACAAAGGTTCAAGAACAAGCTCAAGCCTTGCTGCATCCTTCGTATGACAGTAGCTCTCCCACTCAGCTAACGCAAGTATTGGATGGTTGAGGTTATCCAGAGTCAGGTATGGGTTCTTCTCTATTACTCTTCCCATATCTGGTTTGTACATCTCCTCATAAGGTATGGGCGCCTGCCCCTTCAGCCTTCTGTGGCCGTAATGGTTATGGAAATATGAGTAGAGCGGCTTGTCATATCCGTTGACCCAGACCAGAAAATCCTTTCCTGTATCCCTGACCATCTCCCTTGGGATTTCACCATCATCGAACTGCATCTTATAAAAATTGTCCAGCGAACGGATTCCAGGGACATAAGGGTGCAGCAGGTTGCAGAACATGGTCATGAAGGCAGTGTCCCACAGGAATATATTCTCATTGAAGGCCGCATCCACAAAATTGCTGACATACCCGCTTTCTTTTGTCGGTACGTGCTGATTTGTGAAAAGAACCTTTAAAGCATACCAATAGCAGGCAGTCCATTCTGTCTTGCCCGGAAGAATTGGTTCTGGCAAAAATGGCTCCACTTCTTCAAATGTATTCAGTTCAGTGTCGTAGTATGACTTCTTGTCGAAATACATACCCCTTTGCAAATTGTCCAAAAAAGTGTAATTTCGTTCCATCATACCTCCGCATGAACCTTTTTTACCGGTTCTCTGAGTCTTATCCATCTGTACTGGTACGGAGAAAGCCTAATGCTTCCATTCGTCTCGGTTCCTTCGACCAGGTCGGTACCTGAATAATCAGTCTCTAACACCAGCTCATCCTTCGAAATATTCACGAGTACGAGAATACTTTCCTCTTTTCCCCTGATTAGGGCAAACACCCTGTCATCCAGGAAGAGAATCCTCTGCATACTGTTCGGGTCGAAAGCTGCCTGTTGCTTCCTTATTGCAATCAGTTTCTTATAGCTGTCCAGTACGATCCTTCTTAGAGAAGTCTTGTCTTCAAGTTCTCTGAGAAGTGAATCAAAATCCAGCTTAGCCCTGTTTATTCTCCTCTTGATCCCAGACTCCTCGAAGTCCCTGTAGGAATTTCTGGAGCCAAGTATGCTGTGGTAATAGATTGCAGGCATTCCGACGAATGACAGGAGTATGCACTGGGACCCCATGAACTTTTGTGCCATGGTCTCCAAATCACTCTCATCACCTGCTATGGCATCAAGGTAATTGATGTTCAGCTCATAGGCCGTCTGAGAACCATCAGGAAGAGTCCTCCAGCCTATCTGTCCTCCCCTTTTCTGAACCTCGTCGATCATCGATTGGACCTCTTCCTTCTCAAGTATCCCTTCTACAGGCCTTACACCAATTCCATCATGGGATGCAAGAAAATTGAAGAATGTGGTATCTTTCGTCGTCGGTTCCAGGGAATCGGCCCAATTTAATAGCTTTGATGCATTTCCTGTGAGGTATGTGTGCAGTGTCAATGGTGGAAGCGGGAACTGATAGACAAGTCCTGCCTCGTCATGTCCGTTTCCAAAATAGCTGATGTTGTCCTTATGGGGTACGTTCGTTTCAGTAATTATGGACACTCCCCTGAAGCATTCCTCAAGGACCTCCCTCATAAGCTTGACCAGCTCATGGGTCTGTGGAAGATGCATGCATGTGGTTCCTGCTTCCTTCCACGCGAAGCCAATGGCGTCAAATCGTATGAATCTTGCTCCTTTGGAAGCATATAGCAGAAGGATTCCAAGAACCTCAATCAGGACCTCGGGATCCTTGAAGTTGAAGTCCGCCTGGTCCTCGCTGAATGTGGTCCAGACATATTTTGTCCCGACTGCTGATTCGAATCTTGTCAGAAGCGGGTGTGTCCTGGGCCTGGTCACCATGCTGTAGTCTTCATCAGGATTTCCAGTCAGGAAAAAATCCCTGTACTTCTCTGTACCTTTAAGGAATTCCTTGAAATAGTCGCAGGAAACAGAGGCATGGTTTATGACTGCGTCAAACATAAGATTATATTTTTCATCAAGCGCCCTTATGTCATCCCAGGTTCCCAGCTCAGGATCAACTGCCTTGAAATCCGAAACTGAAAAACCATCATCAGAGGTATACGGAAACATAGGAAGGATATGGACAGTATTCACGTATCCTTCAAGCACCTTGTCCATGAATTCGAGAAGAGTCTTGAGGGGTGCTTCACCTTTTCTTCTTAAGGCATCCCCGTAGGTTATCAGAACAGTATCCTCATTGTTCACCCAGGGATAACTTCTTTTATCGCAGTTTTTGAAGCTTTCAACAAGTCTTTGGATTCTTGGATATATTTCTTCAGCTTTTCCGGGATAGAGGAATTCAAGTCTTTGTTTCACACTCATCTTTACCCTCCGATACTTTAGGCGTATTCTCTTGTCATTCGTTACAACTAAGGTTTTCTGATCCTCTTTGTTGTCTCCCTGTCGAAGAACATCACCTTGTCTGGTTCAACATTCAGAGCTACTGTGGCATTTGGTTTTATGTACATATGCGAGGTCGTATGTATCTTTACCTCGGTCTCGCCGATTTTTGTGATCAGTATTGAATGCGACCCCTGAGGCTCCACAAAGCTTATTACCGCATCGCTCAGATGCCACTCTGTCCTTTCCAGCTCCGGAGAAAGGCCTATGAATTCAGGCCTTATGCCCATATCCACTGATTTTCCCTCATAAGCTCTCAATGCTTCAGAAAGTTCATCCGGCACTCTGAATTCAAAAGCCGGATTCACAGCCTTAAGCCTGCCGTCAATTTCCACGATAGTGACATCAAAGAAGTTCGTCGGTGGAGTTCCTATGAATTCGGCCACGAACTTTGTGGCGCTGTCCATATATACCTCCATGGGGGTACCGATCTGCTCAATTTTGCCCTTGAATATCACGACTATCCTGTCAGCCATGCTCATGGCTTCAGACTGGTCATGCGTGACGAATATGCTCGTTGAGTGCTGCTTCTCGTGTATGTTCTTAAGCTCGGTCCTCATGGACACCCTGAGCTTGGCATCCAGATTGGAAAGCGGCTCATCCATGAGGAATATCTTAGGCTCCACAACAATCGCCCTTGATACAGCCACCCTTTGCCTCTGTCCTCCCGACATCTGGGCAGGATATCTGTCGAGCATACCGACAATATCGGTTGCCTGGGCTACACTTTTTACGCGTCTTTCGATTTCTTCCTTGCCTACCTTCTGCAGCTTGAGCGGATATGCGATATTGTCAAATACAGTCATGTGCGGCCATATGGCGTAGCTTTGGAATATCATGGACACTCCCCTGTCCTTTGGCTGCTTTCCTACGATATTTTCTCCTTCGATCATTATTTCCCCGGATGTAACATCTTCAAGTCCGGCTATCATCCTTATTATTGTTGTCTTGCCACAGCCTGACGGTCCGAGGAATACTATGAATTCCCCCTTGTCTACTGAAAGGTTGACATCATCTATTACAAGAGGTCCGTTTTTTGTGTACCTTTTCTGCAGGTTCCTAATTTCCAGATAACTCATATCTCTGATCCTCCTATAGCTCTACGCCGCCCCACATCTGGCCGATGTAGCGTCTTATTATGAACGTGAACACCAATGCAGGCAGGATAAGCACTATGCTTCCTGCAGCCGCATACTGTATGCCGCTCGAGGTTGTTCCTATAGCCTTGTACACGACAAGAGCCAGTGTCTGGTTTTTGTCGGTCAGTATCAGGGCTGAAATCGTGTCATTCCACGCAGTCAGGAAAGAATACATGGAGCTTGCTGCCAATGCCGGAAACGCCAGTGGAAGAGTTATCTTCATGAATGTCTGGATTCCGTTAGCACCGAATACCATGGAAGCCTCTTCAAGCTCCCTGTTTATACCTATGAAGATACTGCTTGTTATCCAGGCAGTCAGTGCGATATTGGGCACTGAGTACAGCAATGCAAGTCCGATAAGCGTATCGAACAATCCGAAGCGTATAAGAAGAAGCGCCATGGGAATGCTTATTCCAACCATAGGGAACATCCTGACGATAAGCAGAGATACGTTGATCTCCTTCTTGAACCTGAAGTTATACCTGGCAATACCGTACCCTGCCAGACTTCCTATTGTTAGGGAGATTGCAATCGTATAAAGAGATACCAAAATGCTGTTCTTAAGGGCCGAGGTGGCATTCGGTACGATCTTGAAGAACTGGTTGAAATTGTTGAATATGTCCTTTCTATACGTGAATTCCATGGGTCCCTTTTCAAGTGTCTGCGAAAAGTCCTCAAGGATTTTTTCACCCTCTATTGTTACTCCATACTGCCTCGCGAAATGATTTTCAAGCTTTACGGCATTCTTGCTGGTGATTATCGATGTGTAGCCTTCTCCGCTGTCAAAAAAGAGTTCATATTCACCCAGATCGTTTGGTACTATCTTTACAGTTACGCCGAAATCCGGAAGCAGCTTCTTTGGAAACTGGGACATTTCAACCGCATTTGAAAATGCTACCGTAGTAAAGAAGATAAGCGGAATCACTATGGTCATTACCGCTGCCGCAAGTATTATGCTCATCACTGATTTCTGTACTATGTTAAGCCTGTCCATTACCTGCCACCTCCACTTGCATTGCCCTTTGATACCTTCAGGAATATGATTGTGGCAATAAGAACTATGACAGTTGTTGTAAACGACAGGGTGAATGCAATTTTACTGCTCGTATTTATTCCCGGAACCACATCGACAAAGAAAGCTATCCTCTCAACCAGGAATGGAACCTTGCTGTATCCCAGGACCATGACTGCTATGGCCCAGACCTGAATTGCCGCTATCAGCCTCATGATCACCGAAGTTATTATCGATGGCTTGAGTATGGGAATCACTATATCCATCAGAATTCTCCACTTGTTTGCCCCGAACAGATATGCAGCTTCCTTAAGTTCCTTCTGAACACCCTGAAGGCCTGCTATCAATATGATCATGACAGATGGTGTTACAGTCCATGTATCAATAAGGATAATCAGGAGCAGCATTGACAGGCCTTCCAGGTTCATGAACACGAAGGGCTTGTCAATTATGTTGAGACCTACAAGCATAGTGTTGAGCCATCCGTCCCTTACCAGTCCTGTCTTCCAGATTATGGCGACAGCAGTGGGTGTTACGGCCATGGGAATCATTGTCACGAACATAAGGAGCTTTGACCCCTTAAATTTTCTTGAGAGCAGAATTGCAAGTGTCAATGCAAGAAAATACTGTATAACCACGGATATGGCAGCAAACATGGCTGTATTCATTACAGCCTGGTCGAACAGGTCTGATTCCATCATTAGCTTGAAATTACCAAAAAGCGTGAATTTCCCGTCAAGGCCTGTAAAGACCTCATTCATCCCAGATGCTACAGGGAGAAGCCAGAATACTGCATAATAGATAAAAACGGGAAGAAGAAGCAGATATGGCATGTTGTCTTTGCTTACAAGCCTTTTCCCCTGAACCTGCCCCGAGACTTTGTCCTGTTTAATGTCAAGCCTGTTTCCCACTTGCGTTCCTCCATTCTTGATGAGTGAAGGAGGACGAATGTCCCCCTTCTCTCAAGGTCATTGTTCTTCAGTTTATTTTCAGGGTTTCTTCAATGCATCAAGCTTGGTCTGCATCTCTTTGAGATAGTCGTCACCAGGAACGACCTTGTTCTTCAGTATGCTGTTGTAGATATCTCCAAACAGAAGCTTCACAGCATTCCAGTCTGTGTACTTGGTTGCAGGAACGCCTGTTACTGTAGTGGTCTTCAGCATTTCGATTCCAGCCCTCATTACAACATCGCTTGATTCAAGAATGTCGCCTACCTCTTCAATAGGACTGAGCGATCCTCCATAATTTGAGCAGAAGTCATAGTTGACCTGAGGATCTGCAACATATGCTATGAATTTCTCAGCGAGGTCCATATGAGGAGCACCCTTCTGGATTCCATAGCACCATGCTCCTGATGTCGAACCCGCACCTTTGCTTCCCTTTGGTGCTGCGCCTATGACAAAATTGTTAGGTGCTGCCGAGTAGCTGACTCCGACAGGTCCCATATGTGCGAATGTAAGCCATACATCTCCGCTGTTAAGTGGTTCGGTCGGTGCGGTGTACTGGTCCTGTTCAGCATAGAATCCATTTGCAGCTGCAATCTTTGCAATGATTCCAAGAGCTGACTTGAAGCCCTGTGATGTGAATTCAGGGAAAGTTCCACCGTATGCAAGGCTCATTCCGCCCATCGGATAAAGAAGCTGAGATCCGGTAAGGTTTGCAGGCATCATGGTCTTTCCTTCGCCCTCGCCTTTAGCAATGGCTACAGCCCAGTCAGCATACTGCTCCCAGGTAATTCCCTTCACGACATCTTCCTTGGTTAGCCCGCTTGGCAGATAAGCAAGTGCCTTTACATTAGCAACAGTGATATAAACGTCGTAACTCATCGGTGCAAAATATCTTTTCCCTCCGGAGTTGGTCGATCCATCAAACATCTTAGTGTAGGTTGACCCCGTCTTATCAACTATCGATGTAATGTCCTCCATCCATCCGCCATTGACATATGGAGCCATATTGGCAGTATCTGCGTAGATAATGTCAGACACGATGTTCTTGGTTGACTGCTCTGATTCGATCTTCTTTATGGCGTCCGCCTGAGCTACGAAATCAACCTCAACCTTAACGTTGTACTTGGTCTCGAATCCCTTGAAGAAAGAGTTCATCAGGTATTCCTTCTCATGGACCTGAGGTGTTCCGCTGTACGTTACCTTGAGCAGAGTCGATGCAGGCTTTGTTGGAGCCACAGTAGCAGATGGAGTAGTAGGTGTCGTCGGCTCCTTTGCTCCGCATCCTGAAGCGATGACAAGCATACTGGCCGCGAGAAACGCTGAGATGATTTTTTTGTTCATTTTTTCCGCTCCTTTTATTTTTTTATAATCAATGCCCGATCAGAAGGCTATCCCCCTGAAACACCTGGACTTGTCTCTTTGGATTGTATCCAGGCAACCATCCGCATCGGCCATTCATCAACTTACTTGTTGGACACCTTTTGTTAACGTTTACTTCAAGCTCCCGCTGGGTCATATATAGTCAGCGGATAATAATTATTAAATAGACAACGTTGTCATTTTATTGAAAGCAACCACGTGGATTGCTTCTTGTTACTAAAACTCAGGTTGAGTCGCGCTCGATGATCGCCCCCGGAATAAGTATCTTCCTCTTGACGTCCTCCGTCACATCTCCCTGAAGCAGGATAACCACTCTGCATATGCATTCCCTGGCCAGCCTGTCAAAATCCTGATCGATGGTCGACATTGGCGGGAAAAGATACTTGCCCTGCGGTATGTTATCTATTCCGAGCACTGCCACATCCTTTGGAATTCTCAATGATTTCTCATATATTGCCCTGTATACTCCTATAGCCCTCTCATCACCCGAAACAAAGAAAGCATCTACTCTTCTCCTGCCAAGTATAACCAATGTCTGCCTGTATGCCTTCTCAATCGTATCGATTCCCGGAACCTCTTCGTGATTAACTCCAGTACCTTCAACCGCATCAAGAAAACCCTTTATCCTTCTCTGATTGGAAAGAAATCTGGTTTCTCCAAGCATGAACACGATATCCCTGAAACCCTTGTTCACAAGGAAACTTCCGCCCTTGAAGCCTACATCGTAATTATCCAGACTGACTGAATAAATATCTTCGCCTTCAGGCTCGCCGAATACAACATATGGTATTCCATGCTCCTCAAGATATTCAACCCTCTTGTCATTCTTCACGTTTTCAAGAAGAATCGCTCCATCAGCTACTCCGCTTGAAAGCAGATAGAAGCCGTCGGTCTCATCCTCAAGGTATTCCTCGCTGTTTGATGGTGAAATGACAATCTTCAGATTGTTCTTCTTTGCATACTGGATGAGGTATTTGATCATAATGTTGTGCCACAGGCTGAAGTGTTCTTCCTGATGCCTGTCGATGAACACTATGATGATATTGGTCCTGCTGCCCTTAAGTCCTCTTGCAAACAGATTTACCTGGTAGCCTTCTTCCTTCATCGCAGCAAGGACCTTGTCCCTGGTAGCCGGCTTCACGTCAGGACTCTGATTCAAAACCCTTGATACGGTCTTTATCGAAACTCCGCACTTTTCTGCAATATCCGTTATCGTTACTCTGCTTATCATTATCTTTTGCTCCTCAAATGTCCTACGTTGTCATTATATGCTTACGAAATAATCGCGTCAATTACACGAAATTTGCATATCTTCAGAATATTTGATGCTTTATCAATTATTCCATAAAAACCTTATGCGGATTTCCCAATCCTTTGAGTTTTAATCACCGATATCTCTGAATCAATATAATTTCGATATATTCAGTGCACAATTTCCATCATTTATTCTGTCATGGCTTGACATAACTCTCTTTGCGTTTATTAAACAGGAACTTATAATTGTATTTACGGGATTATAATCGCGGGGAGGATTTCATGGTATCTGAAATTAGAAACAAGCTTCTTGAATCTGCCGAGGATAGCTACAGAAAATTTACAGCAGGACTTCTGCCCGGAACAGAAAATATACTTGGTGTAAGGCTTCCAAATCTAAGAAAAATAGCCAAAGAGATTGCAAAGGCCGACTGGAAAGCTTATGTTGAGTCACCTGTCACTTTGTACTATGAGGAGACCATGCTCCAGGGCATTGTGATAGGTTATGCAGAAGCTGAAGTTGCCGAAAAGCTTGATCTGGCCAGAGTATTCATACCCAGGATAGACAACTGGGGTGTATGCGACAGCTTCTGCTCAGGTCTCAAATTCACTTCGAAGAACTTAGAACTCGTCTGGGACTTCATTAAGCCATATGCAGACTCAGCTGAAGAATTTGAAGCTCGCTTTGCATATGTTATGATGCTGAACTACTTTGTCAATGAGGAATACATAGACAGGGTGCTTCAGGCTGCATCCAGACCTGCTTCAACGGGATACTACGCAACGGTTGCCGCAGCATGGACCCTTTCCATTTGCTATGTCAGGTTTCCTGAAAAGACCCTTGTCGTACTCGAGAATGACGGTATTGATGCTACGCTCCGCAGGATGGCGATCCGCAAGATAATCGAGTCAAGGCAGGTAGATGATTCAGGGAAGGAGCTTGTAAGGAAGCTGAGGAAAAAAGGATAGCTTGCACACGGACATGTAAAGGCCTGCACCCCGATTGGAGTGCAGGCCTTCTGCATATTCTGATTCCTTATTTTGCAAGGTCGAATGTCTTGACAATCTGGTCAGGGTTGGCACCCATTCCCATGTTGTCATTGCTTTCCGCCTTGAATGTCCAGCCGGAGACTTCTAGCTTTGCGATATCAAGTCCAGCTGCCACAAGGGGTTCCGCCTTCAGCACGAATACAAGGTCCTCAGCCTGAGCCTTCAGGTCATCCGCCCATACCACCTCAAAGCCCTCACCCATGAATAGGGCGAAGTGGTCCTTCTCTTCATGGTATGCAAGGATGTCCTTGTCAGCTGCCACTATCTTTTCCATAGCTTCCGGCTCATCCTTTGCTTCACCCTTCTCATCCGCTACGTTCCAGAGCTTAATAAGTAGCGCAGGGGTGCCATGAGCAGGTTCCGCTTCAGCATAAAGCCAGTCTGCCGGGTCAAGCTTGGTCACATCCAGTCCCGCATCGATGAATTCCTTTGCCGGCATGACCATTGCAAGGTCGGCCTTGTTCGCTCCCATGTCCTTGGACCACTCAAACTTTTCGCCTGAGCTCAGTGCAAAGCCATAATGGGACAATTCCTCATGGAAGCCCACACTCTTGGGGTCCGATTCAAGCACCCTCTCAAAAGCTGCTATACCAGGATCCTTTACAGCTACAGGTTCAGCCTTCTTTCCGCAGGAAGCGAGTACCGCTGCTGATGCGACAGCTGCTGCAATTATTACAAATATCTTTCTTTTCATGAATAACCTCCGTTTTTTGAATACACTATGTATTCTAAACGGAGGTTGTGGAGGAATTATGGAGATTTATTCTATCTTCTGTTCCTTCTTCTCATGTCATTCTTCATTCCCAGGATATGCGGAGGCTCAAGCGCTTTTCCGAATTCATGCAGCCTTCTCTCCGCAGCATGGAATACTGTCCCGTCAGGATATGTCCCATCCTCCTTAATCTCACCGGCAGGCATACCAGTCAGGACTTCGATACCTTCGTCTATGTCCTTGACCGCATATATGGTAAACTTCCCGTTCTTTACAGCATCGAGAACTTCATCCTTCAGCATCAGGTCGTCTATATTCTGCACCGGTATCATGACTCCCTGTGTTCCGGTAAGGCCTCTTGAAGCACAAATGTCGAAGAAGCCTTCAATCTTTTCGGTAGCTCCTCCTATGGGCTGTATCTTGCCCCTCTGGTCAACTGATCCCGTGACTGCAATATCCTGCCTTAGCGGAATTCCAGACAGGCTGGATAATATTGCATATAGCTCAGTACTTGAAGCGCTGTCTCCGTCAACTCCCTCATAGGACTGCTCGAATGTGATCTGTGCTGTGAAGCCAAGAGGCTTCTTCTGAGCAAACTTGCCACCAAGGTAGCCTGACAGCGTGAGGACTCCCTTAGTATGGATCTGACCGCTCATCTGGGTCTCTCTCTCGATATTGATTATTCCACCTCTGCCGGAATAGGTCCTTGCAGTTATCCTTGAAGGCATTCCGAACATATTGCCTCCGGTTGAAATGATAGATAATCCATTGATCTGTCCGACCTCTGAACCTTCGGTCCTGATGAGCATCTTACCCTTCAGTATGTGCTCCTGTATCTTTTCCTCAATGATCCCTGCCCTGTATTTCTTATGCCTGACCGCAGTGTCAACGTGGGATGCACTGACTTCGGAAACCTTGTCCACCTTTGCAAAGGATGCAGCCTCATATATTATCTCAGTCACTTCATTGAATCTTGTAGAGAGCTTATTCTGGTTTCCGGCAAGCCTCGAGCCATATTCTATTACCTTTGCCACAGCATCCCTGCCAAATGGCAGCAGGTCATCCTTATTGCAGGTTGCCGCGATAAAATCGGCATACTGGCATATATTTACAGGAGTCCTTGGCATATCAACGTCAAAATCCACCTTCACCTTGAACAGCCTCTGGAAATCATCATCCAGTGTGTAAAGCAGGTAATACAGCTGAGGATTGCTTATGACCACTATCTTCAGGTCAAGGGGCAGAGGTTCAGGTCTTAAAGTACCTGCAGGTATAAGCCTATACTGCTCCCCAATGTTTTCGACAGCAGTCTCCCTGTACTTAAGTGCCTTCTTGAGGGCTTCCCAGACATAAGGGTCCGTCAGGATGTCCTTTGCCTGTAATACCAGATATCCTCCATTGGCTCTATGAATCGCACCAGACCTGAGCATTGTGAAGTCAGTGCTTACAGACAGCATATGGCTCCTGTATTCAAGCTTTCCAAAGAGATTGTAGTAGGTAGGATTGGATTCTATGATTACGGGCGCTCCCTTGCACCTCTCATTGTTCACGAAAAGGTTGACCTTGTACCTCACGAACGGATCTGTCTCCTCCTTGAAGCCCTGGAGGTTCTGAGGCATCTCCGGTGCCTTTGGAGCTTCACCTGCTCTGAAGATGTTGTAGTTGTCCACAATGTCCTTAAGTACCATGAACAGATACTCTACGATCTTAGGGACATCAGCATATTTCGCTTTAAGGACTCCAACCCTCTGGGCTGCAGCTGACATTGCCACCTGCCTTTCGAGTTCAATCATCTCTTCCCTGGCCTGCCTCTCAAGCTCCTGTCCCTGCCTCATCGACTCATCCAGCCGCTTCATCAGCCTTCTGCCCTTTTCATCAAGCACAGCCCTCTCCTGCTGAGAGAGCTTTTCATACTGATCCTGAGGCATCGGCACGCCATCCTTTACAGGTATGAATACGAACCTGGGAGGTACCTGCTTCATTGCGAAGCCTTCCCTTTCAGCTTCCTGCTCAACATTTCCGTAAAGTTTTTCCATTGTCTCCTGAAGATTTCTCACTATGGCATCTCTCTTCTGCTCATAGGCACCCTGTTCGAAAGCCTTTGGCATGGATGACTTCAGATCCTCTATAAGGAGGTCCATGTCCTTCTGGAATGCCTTTCCCTGTCCTGCCGGAAGCGATACCGCTACAGGTCTGTCCTTATCCAGGAAATTGTTGACGTAGCACCAATCCCAGGGTGCAGGTCTTCTGATTGCAGCCTGCTGCAGTATGGTCTGGGTATATGTGCTCCTTCCCGTTCCATGCTGACCTACCACGAATATGTTGTATCCTGGAACATCCATTGACAGTCCGAAATGCATCGATTCTACCGCCCTGTCCTGTCCGATTACTCCCTCATACGATGGAGCCTCTCCGGATGAGCCGCAGTTAGCAAGCTCTTCGCTGCATTCGCAGATCTTCCTCAATTTTTCCAGTGGTACCCTGAATCTGTCCGAGCTGTCCATATCCTTCACCTCACATCAATTCTTCCTGATTCCATTATCAGTTATTGAAAACCATTTCTCAACACTGTCAAAAAGAAAAGAGGCTCGAAAGAGCCCCTGTGCCTGTTTCTGGAAATGTAAAACTTTGATGAACTGCAGTTTTGCTTTATTTATCTCCTTGTTACCGGTATCTGGACCTCCGTAAGCCATTCTGCTTCATCTTCCTTGTTCCATATTCCGTCGATGTAGCTTTCACGCGGATTGTCTGCAGCTGCAAAGCCGTTTTCCTCTATGAACTTGAAGGCATATGCATATGCTTTGCCCAGCCCGCTGTAAGGGCCCTTATGCATCACGCATACTGCAGGAACGCTTTCCATCTTCTTGAATATCACATCATCAAATTCGACTCCGAATTTATCCACCGCTTCGCAGTATTCCATGTCGATATCCTTTTCCCTGTATTCTCCCGCATGGTAGATGAAGAAGCTGTATTCCGGGACAACGCATTTCAAGTCCGGATTATGCTTCCTGACTTCCTCTCCGAGCTCAGGGATTATGCTGAAATAAGCGTCGTAGTCTGGAACCACCATCCGCTTGGAATATACGATGCATTCTGGAAGCTCCTTTGTTACTGCCTGGTACTCCATGAAATATTCCTCCTTCATGTGGGCAATGAGGCTTTGTATCCTGTTTATCCTGTCATTGACCGACTCCTGCTCTCTTGAAAGTTCTGCAAGCCTTCCTCTGAGTATACTCGGAAGGTCATCACCATCAAGGGCCCGACCTATCTCTTCGAGTGACAGGCCTGCCTGCCTGTAAGCTATAATCTTGCTGAGCCTTGCAAGCTGTTCAGTGCTGTACAGCCTGTATCCTGTATCGCGGTCTACTGATGCGGGAATCAGCAATCCCTGCTCGTCATAGTGCCTGAGAGTCTTGACAGTAGTCTTAGCCAGCTTGGAAAATTCTCCTATCCTGTACATTTCTCCCTCCTGACATCATGTTACAGCCTCCCCCTGCAGGAGAGTCAATACCTTATTTGTGGATTCCCGTCTATCGACCCTGTGACTGCCTCCAGGTCTAAAATTGTAATGCTGTTCCTGTAAAAATCAATCACCCTGTCCTTTCTCAATCTGTCCATCTCCCTGCTGAGTGAAGTCCTGTTTATTCCAAGCCTTTCAGCAAGCTCCTTTTTCGTAAGGTCCATCATTATTGACAGAGACTTTTGTCTCAGATATTCACCATAAAGATATTCCAGGACTTTCTGCCTTATTGTCTTCATGGATATTGACCCGAGCTTGTCAGTCAGAAGCAGCGTCCTGTCTGAAATTTCCATGAGAAGCCATTCGGTGAAGCTGAAGCTGACTTTGCCCATATCAAGTACCATATCCCTTGGAATCGATACTATCGTTGACCTTGAATCCGCAACCACAGTCATCGGAAAGCTGTTCTTTGATGCAAAAATCAGGTTCATGCCAAGGACAGAACCCGGACCGAATGTAGCAACCCGAAGGAGGCTTCCGTCAGCTCCGATGCTCTCAACCGATACCTTTCCTTCTGCTACCACATCCATTGAAGTGCATGGCTCCCCCTGGAGGTGAATGACCTGACCTTTGACGAACTCGCGAATCTTCATGGCCCTTACCATTGAAAATAGCTCTTCATCCCTGAAAGACCTGAACATAGGCATATCTTTTAGTGTATCTGCAATTCTTCCAATAGGCATTGGTACCTCCAGGCAAGTGTTGCCTATGCAACACTCTTTCCCGATATTTTGAAGTATACTGTTGGACAATAAGGAAAAGGAGCATAAGAATATGATTGAAAAACTATACAATTTTTCACTTGGCGATGAGAAGAAGATTGAAAAGATAATCGATGATGATGCAGCTCTGATAAATCATTTTGTATTTCCAAATGGTGCAGGACTGCCTGAACATTTTTCCAACTCAAATGTATATATGATCATTGTGAGCGGAACGTTATCTCTTCAGCTTGGCAATCAGGAAACCCACAAATATCCATCAGGAAGCATCGTAAGCATACCTTACAACATCAAGATGAATGTAGGAAATTCTGACGAGGAAGTTCTCTCCATGTTCGTGATAAAATCCCCAAGCCCCAGACTTTATAGGGAGTCGTAACCGGAAGAGCCGGAGAATCGCAGTGATTCTCCGGCTTAATTCTTTCATGTCGCAAAACACGGCCATTCAAGGAATATTCACTGCTCCTTGCTGCTTCCAGCTCCCAGTGAATCTATGCATTCCTTAATGATTTCCTTTATTCCATTTCTTTTCGGAGCTTCCCTGTCATAGGTAACATAGGTAGTTGTGAAGCCCTGAAGCACAATGTTTACGAATTCCGCCATGTCTTCAGCACTTCTGTCAGTCCTTATCCTTCCATGCTTTTGTCCGTTTTGAATGATCTGAAGTATGACACCTCTAATCAGGTCGGGATCTGTTGCAGACCATTTTTCATACTCATCTATCCTTACCTGCATGAATCTCTTGTATAACTGATAGACTCGGGTTGAGGAGTATTCAAAGTAATGGTCGAAAAAAAGTCTGAGAGCCTCAAGCTCATCCATCGAAACCAGATTTTCCTCATAGAAGGTCTGGAAATGCTCATTGGACCTGATGTACCTGTCCTTAAGCAGCTCATTCTTTGAGCTGAAATAATGATAGAAGGTACCAATGGTTATATTAACCTCTTTGCATATGTCCCTTATTGTCATTGCATCAAATCCAACAGAGTCGACCATCTTGTCCACTGCGGACCTTATGGCCTCAAGTGTTGCCTTGTGCTGTATCTGCCTCATATTCAGCTTCTTTTCCATACACGCCACCTCATACTGCAAACGTTCACTAAACACATTATACCCTATCCGGCTCGTTTTACAAAGGAAAAGCGATATCATTAATATACACATCAGGGATGCAAATTCGTAAAAATAAATAAATTTACAACTCAATGCTTGAAAACCTAATGTGAAATATTGATTCCAAACTATAATTACTATTATTAAGCCAAAAAACCAGCCGAGAAAAATTCTCAGCTGGTTTTTTCAGCCATTAACCGCCCATTCCGGTTACAATTCCCCAGCATCCGCCAGTTACCAGAAGGCTGATGGCAAATGATGCAGCAGCAAACCACAGGGCTGACTTCGAGCCTTTCCTTTTCGATACGCTGCCTATGGCAATGGAGAGAGGTATCCATATGAATAGTCCCATGAAAACCATGCTTGGCAAAATCTCAGTGAATTCTCCCACATCTCTTCGGAGCAGCATAAGAAACAGCGTGATAAGCAGGGAACTGGCAACAAGCCCCACTGCACCTAGTAAAAACCCTAAACTGAACTTTCCGTTATTTTCCATATGTTTCAACCCCTTTCCTTCGTTCAACCATCATTCTCCCAAATACAAACAAAATACCTATGAGGCATATAAGCTGATAGACACTTAGTCCCAGCCAGATCCTCTCGTTCACCCTGAAGAACTCAATGAAAAATCTGAATATGAAGTATGAGATCACATACCACTTGAAAAGTATTCCCGGTCTCATCTCCTTTCTCCTGAGCCGGTGCAGAATCATAAAGGCAATAAAATGGAATCCGGATTCAACAAGCTGCGCTGGAAACCTGGACAAACCATCTCCGAAGTCAAATCCAAAGGCACATTCAACTCCGTAGCAGCAGCCATTAAGGAAGCACCCTATCCGTCCCACTGACATGCCAAGCGCTACCGCAGGCGCAATGATGTTGCCCATCCTGAGCTTTATGCCAAGGATCCTTTTGACAAGCATCACTCCGAGCATCCCGCCCACAAGACCTCCGACTATGGATTTCCCGAACAGTATTGACTCAAGGTCTCCGCCTTCAAGAATAAGTGGTATCTTTGAACCTATCAGACCGAAAATCAGTCCGCTCGAGACGATCTCAATAACACCTTCGCCCTTGACGTTTCTTGTCCTTGCATCAAGGAGGTAGTAAGAAAGTCCCAGGGTTATGCCTAACCCTACAAACAGGGCATATGAGCTGAAGCCGAAAATGTTCGGAAGTATCCCGAAGTTATCTGGCCTGAAATGCGAATCAAGCATCTTTGAATTTCCTCACAAGCTTCCCCACCCTGCAGCAGCTCCCTGAGTTCATACAGTTGTATAGCTTCAGAGCTGAACAGAATCCGAGTGCCGCCGAGGTCTTTAGCACAGCGAGGAATCCCGTCATAATCCAGCCTGCGTTTCCTTCGGTGAAATAAAGCAGAAGCAGACACAGCCCGCTTACTGCAGCGCCTACGATATGTGCGAACCTTATTCCTTTTTCGTCTACTATGACCTGATCGGTTGGAAATAGCCTTTCTACGGTTGCTGTGTATAGCACGATAAGAGGTGCCTTCCTTACCTTAAGGAGTGCCGAGAGCACAAGTATTATAAACCCGGCGAGGACTAATTCACGACTCCCAAGAATTATAGCCACCCAGAAGATAGCCGCTACCGTATATCTGCAGAATGCAAATGCGCCGTTTGAAATGGAGACCGGTTTAAAGCCTGCCATGGTTCACCTCCAAAATTTGGGGAAGAACATCCCCACTCTATTCCTGTAATCCGCATATCTTTCAAATTCCTGCATGAGCAGAGTTTCCTCCTGCTTTGCCCTGTAGTGCATGAACGGGATGAATACAAATGTTGTGAGCACTGCTGATGCCCAATTCAGATAGGCCAGCGAGCCTCCATACATCATCACCATCAGGGATGAGTAAAGAGGGTGCCTTACAATTCCGTAAAGTCCTGTTTCCACCAGTGTCTGGTCCTTGTATATCCTTACATGGTCGGCCCAGTTGCCTTTGAGAGAGATCCTTCCAAGGATATTCATCGCAGATCCGAGAGCTACCAGGACAGTTCCTGTTACCCTCAACGCTCTTTCAGCCGCTGTTCCCTGAACATCAACGGCTCCAATTCGCGTCCATATGACAATGAAATATACGAAATAGAATAAGGTCATTGTTCCTGTAGCCACTATGGACCTCTTCTCTTTCTTGACTCCTTCCTTCTTCTCAAAAAGCATGAAATCCATGACTATCGCTGCAAAAAGCATGGTCACACTTGAGGCGATTGCCATCGTCATCATGTTCTCAAAGGTAATACTCATCGTATCTCCCCCTGTGAAGCATGTTGAAGGCTGAGAAAGGCATTCTCCTTAAGTCCGGGGTTATCACATGTACGCAGTCCTTCTGGATCGACTTCATGTCGAAGTTCCAGGCATCTACAAATGAGCTCACACTTATCCTGAATGTGTTCTCATCTACGAACTTCATCTTGTTTTCCCTTGATTTGAATATGAAGCCTTTAGGTATGTGCCTTTTGATGTCAGCCAGAAGGTCGCAGCAATCAGACAGTCCGAAGGTTGCGTCTTCATCCTTTAAAGTCTTGAGAGTGTCCTCAAGAGTGAATACGAAGGTATTGCCAATGAGGTTCCTGTACTGGCTCATATCCTTGCCTCTCGTTATCGGGATGAAAGACCCGTTTTCCTTGAAGAGATAGGTAAGGGCCACCCTATCAACATCACATGGCAGGGGCATGAAGTCAGACATCTTAAGAAGGCCTCCGGTCTGCTCCTCGATCCTCTTGAGGATACCAGACAGAGTAATCCTGTTCCTTTCACCTGAATACCTTCCAAAATATGCCACTGGCTGGAAATTGACTCCCCTTACATATTTTTCATCCATTCCATAGATCAGCAGCTGTCCTATGCCGCCATCATTGATTCCCTTGTCCACTGTACACACGAGCGTCGCAGGCACTCCATGCTTTCCAAGATTGGCTATGGCTCTTTTCTTCACATCAAGAAGCGGTCTGCCTCTCATTTGCCTGTATACCTCATCATCAAGGCCATCGAACTGCAGGTATGCTTCGAAGCCTCCTTTGAAGGCTCCCAAAGCCTCTGCGAATTTCTCATCCTCTGCTATCCTCAGGCCGTTCGTATTCAGCATGACATACTTGAAACCCTTGCCTTTGGCAATGGATATTATCCTGAGGATCTCAGGATGCATTGTTGGTTCTCCTCCGCTTATCTGGAGTATCTCAGCCTTTCCATCCTCTGATGCCATGTAGAAGTCCATCATCTTTTCTATGGTTCCAAGGTCAAGGTCTCTGCCTTTCCCTGCCTCAGCAAAGCATGTGGGGCAGCTCATGTCGCAGCGCCTGGTGATCTCCATCAGCCCTATGCAGGTGTGCTGGTCATGGGACGGACATAGTCCGCAGTCATATGGGCACCCCTTTTCGGCCTTTGTCTGGCAGGTGCTTGCCGTTCCCGGCTTGTCGTAGTCACTTTTATGAATATGCCAATTTGCATCCTCTTCAAGAAGCTCAAGACTTTCCCCGTGAGTTGGACATTGCCTTAATATATATGCACAATTTGCGTCATAAACTATCTTTCCGTCTACAAGCTCCATGCACTCAGGACACATGGTCCTGGTGTAGCCATGATAGACGTAATCCCTCTTTCTCCCCATACATCGGCCGCCTTCCGCATGCTCACTGCAATCTGCTTTCCATATAAAAATTATACAAAACCAAAAGCGAATCTGCAAACATATTCAGAATTTTTAGACATTTACCTATATTATATATGACCTCACATACTCCCATTCAGCTGGAGTAGCAGGGTGCGATTCGCTTTTCCAGCTCCCCGCCATTCCCCACTGCGAGGCAGTGAGCTCGAAGTGGCACATTGCTATTCCTATGTCGTTCAACTGCAGGTCATAGGTCTTAAGACCATATCCCTTGTCCCTTGAAAGATAGAAATGACAGCCTTTTGAATCAACGATGACTCTCCATGGCTGCTTGTTTGAGGCTGATGGTCCAAGCCTGACCATTTCAAGAGGTATCCTGAAAGCCCCAGCCTTATCCTTCTCAAGCGGATTCAATGCATTCTCATTGAAGAACATCTCATTCCAGGGCTTTCTGGTATCAGCGCCAACCATAGCCCTGACAGAGGAATCAAGTATGCTGAACCTTTCCTTTCCATAACCCACCGGGGAGACGATCGGTATGTATTCAGAGGATCCAAGGTCAAGTCTTCCTTCGAAGTCTTTCCTGTTGAACGATCCTCCAAGCCAGCAGGTATCAAGCCCTAGGTCAGCAAGCTGAATTACAGCTGTCTCAAAAAGTCTGCCGATCTCAACCGGATCGTTTCCTTCCCTTCTGGCAATTATAGCTATGTAGTCAGTTGCTCCGCTAATCATCCCGTAGGTACCAACCCTCTCGTTTCCCTTTGTTCCTGATCCACCGAGATATTTAAGCTGAATTGCTGATGTTGCAATGCTTTCCACATCCCTTAACATTGTCATCACTTCAGCCATGATGTCATTCCCGATTTTCCTGTCCGAATAGGACCTGCAGGACTTTCTTTTTCTTATGATATCCTCTATGTCTCCGTTGAATGCTCTCAAGCCAAACCCTCCATTCTTCTCTCAATTCTGCATACCAGGAACTCAATCCAGCTTGAAGGCCCTTTTTTCTGGCCGAAGTCCCAGCCCTTCCATGCCTTCCACTCTGATTCCGGCCTGAAGCGGCCGTCTTCTCCCCGCTTGCTTCTGATCAGGTCAACCATTTCCAATAACCTTTGATCTTTTCTAGCAAATTCAAACCTTGAAAGTATGTCACAGACATTCAGGATGTCATACCACACAAAGGGTGCCTTCAGCTTCCTGAAGTCATCGCCCATATAAAAGATGTATGGGTGCTTCACCCTGCTGTTTTCCCACAGGTCAAGGATGCATTCCACGCCATTTTTTGCTTCAACACTATCCATAAAGTCATCGAATACGGATATAAGCTTTAACATGATTATTGTTGCATACGGACATGGGTCATCC
>DIWI01000022.1 GCA_002428415.1 Clostridiaceae bacterium UBA6110 | reverse complement strand
TTTCCTGTTCCTTATTCGGATAGATCCGGTATTCATAGGCCTTATGCTGCAGCATGCAATCACCTCCACCAATTTCCAAACTTCCATTGTCTCATTTCTTCTTCTGATTCTCTATGTACTGACAGATTTGCTCCTCGGTATTTTCACTCACAGTTGCGACAAAGTAGCTGGGATTCCACAAATGACCACCCCATAACCGATTCTTCAAATCAGGATGCCTCTTGAATAAAATCCTTGCAGACACTCTATGAATACTTTCACAACATTAAAGATATTATTCTGAGGTTTTCATTCAAGAAGCTGGGGTTATAGTCATTATGCGTTCTATTCTCCAGGATATACACATATTCATCTGAAACAATCTGATTTAACAATTCCTTAACATCTGTCCAATCTGGATATCATGATGGTACTTTACGCACCAGACCAAATGGTATTGGATTGAATGGACATATCCTCGTCCATAGTTTATTTTAGACATAAAACGCCCCAAATCTGTATTAACATATTTAGTATGCTAATACCATAATTCAAGGCGTTTGATAATCTTTATTACTTGCTGTACGTTATTACCTGAATATAGAGTCAGCTCTGACTTTGCTTGCTAACTCACGACTGAAGTTACGAGTTTGCGCAAGCTTCTTTATCAATTGGATACAAAAAGAGTACTCTAGCTTCTCTTAAGAATATATTGGATTACTTCAATATTAGCCATACTGTTGAAAAATATCTAAATGGAACTTCAAAATATAAATCTATCACAATGGAGGCCATCTATGAATCTGCATCACAATGAAGAAGTCTAGCAAAAACTTGTTGAGTTGGCAGCAAAACAATTCACTATTCTTTCAAGAGCAGTTAAAAGGGAATATTTCATCACACTTATTCCAAGTTAGCTGGCTGATAGTTACTATATGAAAGATTTTGTCTATAAGGGCGGTACATCCTTGAGGACGTGCTGAAGGTAAATTGCTGAAGGTAAATTTTATGAAAATATTGAAAAGTGAATAGATATGCAATAGAATGAATCTTGGCAGTATCTTTACGAACTGTACAAGCGGCGGTATCATTTTGAACTGCACGCAATTAAAAGCTTTTTGGAATATTTGGTTATCAGCTTTGATCCTTTGCGACAGAGACGGATGAATTCTAAATGGAATCTATATCAGTGTCTTTTTCGTCTGTCAAAGGGGCTTGCTCTGCCTATGGAGCACCCATGCAGGTGAAAGGGACATTTTTTATTTATTGCATATCGGACAAATACCCGGGAGCTTCAATTGCTAACTCGTTTGTATGAATCAGGGAACTGCACACTTATATAGAGGTGATGCTATTGGAAATTGGATTCATCGGCGCAGGAAAGGTTGGCAAGGCTCTCGGGCTTTATTTTATAGGCCATGGCCTTAGTCTTTCCGGGTATTACAGCAGGACTGAAAGTTCTGCAGACGAAGCTGCGAAACTTACTTCATCCCATGCTTTCAGGACGCTGAGGTCATTGGTTGATTCAAGCGACGTCATTTTTATCACTGTTCCTGACCAGTCTATTGCTGAAATCGACCGTGAAGCAGCTGCTGTGCTGAATGAGTATGCTGTTATGCCCGAGATTTGCTGGTTTCATGTCAGCGGTGCTCATTCGTCGGATATTCTTGCAGGTATCAGGAAGACCGGCTGTGAGGCAGGCAGCATGCATCCGCTCCAGAGCTTCGGTGATCCTGCAGCAAGTGCTGAAAGCCTTGCCAGAACACTGTTCACTCTGGAGGGAACTGAAAAGGCCGTTTCTGTTATAAGGTCGATTCTGGACAGGACGGGCGGCAAGTACGTAAGAATTGAGGCAGAAAACAAGCCGCTGTATCATGCAGGTGCCTCTATCGTATCAAACTTTCTGGTGACACTTATAGAGAGCGGCATATGCCTTTTTGAAGCTTCTGGAATGGTGCGGGCTCAGGTGTTTCAGGCAATAGAGCCGCTTATTGATGCTACCCTTTCCAATGTCAGGGAGAAGGGAACCATTGATGCACTGACAGGGCCGATTGTACGGGGAGACTACGATACGGTAAGAGTGCATCTTAAGGCACTTGAGGATAGTCTGCCTTCAGAGTTTGAGTTCTATAAGGCAATGGCTCTCAAAACTGCATTGATGCTGGATGGCAACAGACTTGATCATGAACAGATAGAAGAATTCAAACGGATATTGGAGGTAAGGGTATAATGGCTGGTAAATTTACTACACAATCATTTTCAGATGCCAAGAAGAACAATAAGAAAATAACAATGCTCACTGCTTATGACTACACAATGGCTCAGATCCTTGATGAGAGCGGAATCGATGCAATTCTCGTTGGAGATTCTCTGGCAATGCCTATCCAGGGCAAGGATTCAACCCTTGAGGTGACAATGGAGGAAATGCTCTATCATTGCAGATGCGTGGCCAAGGGAGTGAAGAATGCATTGATCGTAGGGGATATGCCGTTTCTCACCTATCATATCAATTCGGATGAGGCAGTCCGCAATGCGGGCAGGTTCATACAGGAGGGCAAAGCTAACGCGGTGAAGCTTGAAGGCGGGAAAATCATGGCTGAGACTGTCAGGGCAATTGTAAGGGCGCAGATACCTGTAATGGGGCATATCGGCCTTACTCCTCAGTCGGTCAATATATTCGGTGGCTTCAAGGTCCAGGGTAAGGAAGAGAGTGCAGCAAGGGCACTCATTGAAGATGCCCTTGCCCTTGAAGAGGCTGGTGCATTCGCAATTGTCCTTGAGGCCGTTCCTGAGATGCTTGCCAGGCTCATTAGTGAAAAGGTGAGCATACCTACTATCGGCATCGGTGCCGGGAAATACTGTGACGGGCAGATACTAGTCATCCACGATATGCTGGGGCTTTACTCGGACTTCACCCCGAAATTCGTCAAGCAGTATGCAAAGCTCAGGGGAGCAATGGCTGAGGCTGTAGGCAGCTACGTAAGCGAGGTCAGGTCACAGCAGTTCCCTGAGATACAGCATACCTACAAGATGAATGACGACGTCCTGGAAAGACTATATTGATGATGAAGAAGGTGAGAATATGAGCATAATCAAAACTGTAAAAGAACTTGAAGCCTGGTCAAAGAATGCAGACAGAAAAACCAGTACTTTGGGCCTTATCCCTACCATGGGGTATCTTCATGAGGGTCATTGCTCCCTGATAAGGGCTGCAAAATCCGAGAATGACCTGGTCGTCGTCAGCGTATTTGTCAATCCTACGCAATTTGCCCCTGGTGAAGACTTCGAGAGTTATCCAAGAAGCATTGAACGCGACTACAAGCTGGCGATTGAAGCGGGTGCTGATGTGGTGTTCAATCCGGAAACAGAGGAAGTCTATGTCCCCGGTTCTTCGACATTTGTCGAGGTGACAGGTGAAATTACCAGGAAGCTTTGCGGAGCATCAAGGCCGACTCATTTCCGTGGTGTCACCACGGTCGTGAACATCCTTTTCAACATAGTACAGCCTGACAAGGCCTACTTCGGCCAGAAGGACGCACAGCAGGCTATGATCATAAAGAAGATGGTCAGGGACCTCCATATGCCTGTTGAGGTTGTCGTATGCCCGATCGTTAGGGAGGCAGACGGCCTTGCCATGAGCTCGAGGAATGTCTATCTCAGTCAGGAGGAGCGTAAACAGGCATTATGCCTGAGTGGAGGACTTAAGAAGGCATGGGAATATCTCAATTCAGGGGCTGAGGACAGCAGGAGCGTAAAGAAGCTGATTGAAATCATCAGGAATGAGATAGAAGGTCAGAGCCTGGCGGTCATTGACTATGTCATGATCCTTGACGGAGAAACACTTGAAGAGATAGCGGACATAGAGCCGGGAAAGAATGCACTGGCTGCTGTGGCTGTGAAATTCGGGAAGACAAGACTTATAGACAACAGAGTGCTATCTGTTGAAGCGAGGTGATGAAATGCTGTTAAATATGTTCAAAGGAAAGCTGCATAGGGCTACTGTCACTCAGGCGGACATCAACTACGTAGGCAGTGTGACAATTGACTCTGACCTTCTTGACCAATCCGGCATACTGCCCGGGGAAAAGGTGCAGATAGTCAATCTTCATAACGGAGAGAGATTTGAGACCTACACAATAAAAGGCGATGCAGGAAGCGGCGTCATATGCATAAACGGGGCTGCAGCTAGGCTGGTCCAGGTCGGAGACAAGGTGATCATCATCGCTTATGCCCTGATGAATGAGGAAGAGGCTAAGTCCTTCCTGCCTAACGTACTGGTGCTTGACGACAAGAACAGGATAGTAAGGGTCAAGCATGAGGAGATCCACGGTACCACTGAATAGGAAGTAGACTCCGGATTGGAATAAAAGGTCTTGGATAGATAATATACACATTGCTGATCAGCAAGTATTCATGCTGTGATGCAATGTGTATTTTTCGTGTCCTGCAAGATGCTCTCTTCCTCGGTTGACAGACTGATCGTTAAATCCGATGCTTACATAAAATGAACCAGGCTTCGATTTTCTATTAGGCCTTGAATGGACTCATAGGATAATATTCACGCCATCTGTATGGACTTGGCCTGATCAGATTTTTTGAAGCAGTATGCATGCTGGTGAAACATGAAACGATAGCTTCGAATAAATGGCAAGGATGACATGAAAAATGGTACAATTGCTGAAAAGAAGTACT
This sequence comes from Clostridiaceae bacterium UBA6110, assembly GCA_002428415.1. Classification (GTDB taxonomy): domain Bacteria; phylum Bacillota; class Clostridia; order Clostridiales; family Clostridiaceae; genus Youngiibacter. Next base: position 4,157 of record DIWI01000022.1, on the reverse strand, counting down.
TATTCCAGCTGAAAGGTAATGGTTACAAGTGAAGAGGACCAAATTAATGTATTAATCATGGAGGAGAAATCTATGGATGAACTTATGAATGCGTTTTATCTGATGTGGGAGAGCTTTCCGGGCACTGCCAGGCTTATCAGGAAGGACAGGACAATACTTGCCTCTAACGCCTTTGCCAAGATGGTAGGCTTCGTCCCTGACGTTAAGTGCGTGATGGTAGGCTCACCAGAAATCCACAAGGGCTGCAGGGTGAACGAGATGTTCAGGACTGGAAGTTACCAGGTGGTCAAGTCAGAGAACGGCACCCTCAGGTACTGGCTTCCTGTGCCTGGACATGACGACGTATATGTCCATGTCACATTTAACCCCAACAGCATAGAAGGGATGGTCCTGTTTCCAACTCCAATAGAGAAGAAAGCTGTTGAATGAACTTAACTAAACATCTATTCATATATGATCAGAAAGCGGGAAAGGCCACAAAGGTAGGATTCTTCCCAGTTCAAAATAAGGTGCATGAGAGCTATGCAGCATAGAAGTGAGGCAATGTAGTGTTCAGAGAGATGAGGAGAGCAAAGCAGTTAATGTCAGTTGAAGATACTGAAGCGGTTCTTGCGAGATGCACCAATGGCGTCCTTGCATGCCTTGGTGACGGGGATTATCCCTATGCTGTTCCTGTCAGCTATGTATATTCAAATGGCAGGATATATTTCCACTCAGCAAAGGCAGGCCATAAGGTGGATGCCATAATTTCAAATTCCCGGGTATCCTTTGCCGTGGTCGATGAGGATAAGATAGTAAGCAGTGAGTACACCACCTATTTCCGAAGCGTCATCGTCTTTGGGCTTGCGAGGATTGTTGAGGGTGATGAAAGGTTATCTGCCTTTGCAGCACTCGTTGAAAAGTATTCCGGTGACCAGAGCGAGGAAGCGAAGGCGATGGAAATCTCCAAATGCGAGCATTCACACATTATAGCTATCGACATAGAGCACATGACAGGGAAGGAAGCAATCGAGTTTGTAAGAGCGAGAGGATAGGCTTACAAGACAACTGGAAGAGATAATATTAAGAAAAGGTTGCTCAGATATATTTTGAGCAACCTTTTTCTAAAATAAATGAGAATGAGTACCATGTCAATTCTTGCATCTCAAATATGAAATTCGATGTGTTTATGAATAGACTTTAGATGTTGAAGCAGAATATATTTTGAATGGCCAATTCTTATACAGTTACATGATGATGGAATTAGTGGTTGTGTTGCAGATACGCTTAAAAATGATAAAATGAAGCGAGAAAAAAACAAAGTGGGCGGGGAGGATTTTGGGCTATCGTAAAACAATCATTGATTATGCTGCTGAAACAATGGATTTGTGGAGTCTTCATGGTGCGAAAAGAGAATGTCCCTTCAATTTATCTTACCCGGAGGGTAAAGACAGGGAACTTTATCCGATTGACCGAGGTGTATACTCAGTAAATATAATTTAAATTGTACAGGAATAGTGCATTGTAATAGTGCAATTGAGAACTAAATCATTAGTATAAGTCATAGTCTTGTTTTGAATTCAGGATTCTTCGTATCTCAACTGATTCTGTTTCTTCAATGACTTTGTAAAATACCAAAAAGGTATCTACCACAAGAAATCTATATTTCATTCTAGTGAGTCCCGGATCTTTTGGAACGGTGCCCAAGTAGTGAAAGTATGATAATCGAGTAACTGCCTTGTCAAACATTTCAAGTATTTTCAAAGCATTAGCAGGTGAATCGTTTAGAATATACTCGAAAATATTTTTTAGATCTTCTTCTGCTACCGGAAGATATTCTATGCTGTATTTCTTATTCATTTAGTTTCTCCCTGAGCTCTGACATCAGGGATTCATGAGATTTTCTTATGTTTGTTGAAGCACTCTGAGTTTCAGCCTCGAGAAGTTTTTTATATAGATCGAGTTGAGCTACTTGCTGTTCGTAAAGGGCCATGCTCATGACCACCATATCACCCTTGCCGTTCTTCGAGATGAAGATTGGCTCTGCATTTTTGTGACAGGCTTCTGAAATACTATTAAAGTTGTTTCTTAAGTCTGAAATCGGACGAATTGTAGGCATAAAGATCACCTCTGTTTTTAATGATTTTATTATATCATAATTATGATATTTGAAATAGGCTTATTCTTTTGTCCTGATGACCATAGAGGATATATCCTTTCTTATTATGCTGAAGATTGTAAGGTCTTATTCGAAATCTGCAGAGATTTTATTGTATGTTTAACATTTCAAATGATTCTTTCATTAGCGCGCATGCCTTTGACCTCGGATAACTCCAATGCTATCATTGAATGGAAACTAGCAACCGGAGGGAAATATGGAAGAACTTATTCTGGAATACTTCAGGCAGATGCCTGATAACCGCTACAAGATTGACCAGGTGGACTTCATTGAAAAGGTTAAAGCATCAGATGAGATGACAATAATCGATATAAGAAGACTGGAAGATTATGAGAAGGGCCACATTATAGGGGCGATAAACTTGCCATTCGGACCGGCGATAGCTGAAGGACTTAAGAGGATTCCTGCCGGAAAGCCTGTGCTTGTATACTGCTATACTGGACAGACAGCAGGGCAGGCAGTGCTGACAATGAACATAGCAGGGATTTATGCGAGAAGCGTAAACTTGGGATGGGACCTTGGGATTGTCAGGGTGGAAGGATATGAGGAGCTGGTGACGACAGAACCGACCTGTTTGTCAGATTCAGTTAGAACAATAGATCCGATGGTTCAGGCTGCAGTAACTAACTATTATGAAGGCCTGTCCCCTGTATCTGACACTATCTTCAAGAACTACAAGATATCTGAAGAGGATGTATTGTCGATAATTACGAATGGCGACGAAGATTACTTCATATTGTCTGTAAGAAGAGAGGATGACTTCAGGGCTGACCACATCAAGGGGGCGGTGAACATTCCGTTCGGTAATGATACTGCTGACGGGTTCAAAATCCTTCTTAAGGACAAGAAGATAATTGTCTACTGCTATACCGGACAGACATCGGGACAGGTGACCGCAGCGCTCAGGCTTCTTGGATATGATGCGGTGTCCATGAATGCTGGAATGGGAACCAAAGGTAATTATCCTTTTGGCTGGATGAACAAGGGATATCCTGTAGTCAGGTGAATCCTGTAATGGAAATCTTAAGCTCATAGGTATATACTTTTAGAATAGGTTATGACTTAAAAGTCCAGGGCTTCGATATTTCTGGATTTTGGCTGTATGAAGGAGGACATGACAATGGGATATGCACCGCTAAGATGTCCAAGATGCGGAGAGATAACTCTCTGGAAGAAATCCGATTCATCCTACAAGGGGTTCAGTGTTGGAAAAGCAATTGTTGGAAGTTCGATCTTCGGTCCTTTGGGAGCTTCTGCCGGTGCTCTTGGAAAGAGAAAGAGCAGGTACCGTTGTGGAAAGTGCGGTTATTCGGAGGAATTTGACGGTTAGGCAAAATTTACAAAGATATAAAGAAAAGCTTCGATTGAGAAAATGGAGTGAGGTATAAGCTGAAAGCTTGAAGCGCTTTATTTGACAAGGAAATGACGATGATAATATTTGTGAATGAGATCCGAATGCTGTAATTTTGCAGCATCGGATCTCATTTTATTGAGTTGGATTAATTTTTTGAGATTTTAGTTGAGTTGGATACTGAATTGATGAACAGGTATGCAAGGTTTATGGAGTCAATCGATCTTGTAAGGAAATACATCCTCCAGGTAATTGATGTTGTTCTTTCGTATGTATTCTTCAATCAGGTTAAGCCTTTCAAGATTCTCAGGGGAAAGCTTCTGGCTTATGTCAGCAATGATCAGATCTGCTAAGAACAATGCAGATACGTATGAGTTGCTGAAGCCTATGGTTTCGCAGTGGGCAAGAAGGATCTCATCAGCTTTCTTCGCGATGGGGGAGGTTATTCTGTCAGTCAGCACAATAATCTTTGCACCAGCTTTGACTGCCATGGAAATGGCCGATAGCACTATCCTTGAGTATCTTGGAAAACTTACAAGGAAAAGGCAGTCATTCGGGCCAATGTCTGCAAGGTTGTGTATAAGGGAATAGTCTCCCTGGAGCACAGGTCTGACGTTTGGCAATATGAGCCTCAGCTTCTCGCCCAGG
>DIWI01000058.1 GCA_002428415.1 Clostridiaceae bacterium UBA6110 | reverse complement strand
AGAAGACAATTACGAATACTGATACACCGCCGTATGAAAGCAGTACTGACGTCAGGATGACTATAAGGAGAGCCCTCTTGCTTCCAAAAACGTTAGCAAGCTTAACTCCTATAGTTCTTGCTGCACCGCTCTGCTGGAGTATTTCTCCGACAAGTGCACCGAGGAAGAACATGATGATGTAGTTTCCGACGAAATTCTTAAGCGATGTGGAGTAGCCCTCAGTAAGAACCTTCCAGATATCAGCGTTGTTTGTTACGATTGCAACCATTGCAGCGACAAGTGAAACGGGAAGTACATGATACCCTTTGAAAACGAAGAATATGAGTATTGCTATGGCTGCCAGTAATCCTATAACTCCAAGCATTTATTAATCACTCCTAATTTTTATTTGAGGTTGATATTAGTTGACGTATGCTCCGCCGTTGATGTTGAGTGTGACTCCATTTACGAATCCAGCCTCTTCTGTAGCAAGATATACTACAGCTGCTGCAATCTCTTCAGGCTCTCCCATTCTTCCGACCGGAATAGCCGCAAGAAGTGTCTTAGTGATATCCGCTGGTATGGTCTTTGTCATTTCAGTGTTCATGAATCCTGGCGCTATTGCATTCGCTGTGACATTCTTTCTTCCAAGCTCAATAGCCCATGTCCTTGTCATTCCAATTATTCCTGCCTTTGAAGCCGAATAATTCGTCTGACCGAAGTTCCCAGCCACTCCTGCAAGTGAGCTGAGGCTGATGATCCTTCCCCACTTCTGTTCAACCATGTAATTGCTCATGATCTGTGTGCAAAGGAAAACAGATTTTAGGTTTACGTTGATTACTGCATCCCATGCTGCGTCAGTGAGCTTCTTGAGTGAGGAATCCTTTGTTATTCCTGCGTTGTTGACAAGTATGTCGATTTTCCCATACTTTGAAATGATTGCTGCTGCAAGAGCTTCAACCGATTCTCTGCTTGTCACGTCGCATTTTACCGCTAGTGCATCTCCGCCGTTTGAAATGATCTGGTTTGCTGTTTCGATACATCCCTCCTCATTAACGTCTGTTACTACAACCTTGGCCCCTTCTTTGGCAAGCCTCTCGACTATCGCTTTTCCTAATCCTCTTGCTGATCCTGTAACTACTGCTACCTTACCTTCTAATCTCATTTCATTTCCTCCTATAAATAACTATTTATTACGCCTTAGGATTCTTTAAAAGTACCGCTATGCCCATACCGCCACCTATGCAGGCGCTTGTTATTGCATACTTCTTGTTCTTCTCGATGAGCTCATACATTGCTGTTATAACGAGCCTTGTTCCTGTTGCTCCAAGCGGATGTCCAAGTGCGATTGCTCCGCCGTTGGGGTTTATCCTCTCATAAAGCGGGCTGTCAAGGTACATGTCGAGCTCCTTCATGCATCCAAGCATCTGTCCTGCAAATGCCTCGTTGATCTCATATATATCGATATCTTCCTTGGCAAGTCCTGTCTTCTCAAGAAGCTTCCTGATTGCGTATACAGGTCCGAGTCCCATTACACTTGGATCAAGTGCAACCACAGCGAAGTCTATGACTTCAGCCATCGCCTCAAGTCCAAGTGAATCAGCTTTTTCCTGGCTCATCATGACAACTGCAGCACCTGCATCGTTAAGTCCTGAAGCATTGCCTGCTGTAACTGTTCCATCTTTCTCGAATGCAGGCTTTAGCTTTGCGAGCCCTTCCATGTTTGTAGCTGGCTTTGGATGCTCGTCCTTGCTTACGAATGTCGAGTCGCCCTTTCTGCCCTTGATTTCAACAGGTACTATCTCTCTGTCAAATCTGCCTGTTTCCATGGCTGCCTTTGCCTTCATCTGGCTGTCAAATGCAAACTTATCTGCATCCTCTCTTGGAATGGAATAACGCCTTACTACATTCTCAGCAGTGTTTCCCATGTGCATCTTCGGATACTGTGGAGCTGGCTGTGCATTGTAGTGGTATGTGCTGTTAGCATCATTGAGAACCGAGTTTCCCATCTTAAGTCCATCATATCTTGCTTCAAGCGGAAGATAGAACGGAGCCCTTGAAAGGCTTTCTGCGCCACCTGCAACAACCACATCCGCATTACCTGTCTGAATTAGCATCAGGCCATTGGCTACTGACTGCATGCCTGATCCGCATATCCTGTTTACTGAACTTCCTGGTGCTGATAAAAGTCCTGCAAGCAGAGCTGCATCTCTTCCAATATTAGGTGATTCACCTGATGATTCAACATGTCCTATTACAACTTCATCCACCAGCTCTGGATTAAGATCATTCGATCGCTTGAGCGCTTCAGTTATCGCTGCTGCTGCCAGTCTCTGCACAGGAACCGTCTTGAGTCCCCCCATAAATGCACCAACCGCAGTTCTAGCTCCACTTGTAATTACTACTTTCTTTTCCATTCCTACCTCCTGAATTGTTTGTACCTGAGATTTGATCAATCGAAGATTTGCCCCTTCGTTTCACTTGCCATATATAGAGCAATCCGCGTGCCAAAACTTCAAATCGAAATTTAATTGATAAATATGATAAATCTTATGTGTTTTGTTATTACTTTATCAAAACAAGGTGCTGATTTTCTTACTTTCAAGAAACGTTTACTGAAATCGATATCTTTAACCACAAAGAAAAAGTCTACAATTGTAGACTTTTTTCTTAAATCTCATAAAAATCGCATTTTTGCAACCAATTAGATTTCTGAAAATCTTTACTATTGGACACATCATTGGTATTTATGGTTAAATATACTTAATTGTTTTGATATTTTTTAAGTAACAATAATGTTTTTATTGAGTCCACTCATATTTATTCAGATTTTACCGTGATCTGCATAGTTACCCAATAGATATAAATTTCAAAATGAATAATGGTGAATTCAGCTATTTTTTCACAATTCCATGACAAATTCTTCATCTTATAGTAAGATTATTTATTGAAATCCATTTCTTAAAGAGCATATTTTTCAAAGGAGGACCATGAAGTGGCAGAATCACAACGCTTGTTCAATAAGACCACAATTTCATTCAATCAAATGATTGAAGTGCTCAACAACTCTTCAGATGGCATTATGGTTACAGACCACCTTGGGACTGTCACTTATGTATCACCGGTAGCATATGAGAACATGGGTCTTCCCGAGAAGGACCTGATTGGAAGAAATGTGGATGACCTTGTCAAGGAAGGTCGCTACGACCATTCTGTAGTTAAGGAAGCGATCGTCAAGGGCGAAAGGACCACAGGGATCGTTACAGTCAAAGAAGGCAACAGGGTCGTCTCAACTTGCACACCGATATTTGATGAAAAGCATAAGATAGTAATGACTGTTACAAATGTACGAGTGCAAAGCCTTATGGACAAATACCTTGAAGAGCTCAACACTGTCAAGGCAAAATCCAGAAGGTACAAATCCGCTATTGAATATATCGGCAGCCTGGATAAGAACAGGAACGCTGTAATTGCAGAGAGTCCATCAATGATAGAAATCCTTTCATATTTGGAGAAGGTTGCATGGACCAACAGCACAGTGTACCTTCAAGGTGAATCCGGAACGGGAAAGGAAGTACTATCAAGGTTTATACACAACGAGAGTCAGCGGTGCAATGAACCATTCATTCCGGTAAATTGCTCAGCCATACCGACTGAGCTCTTGGAATCGGAATTCTTCGGATATGAGAAGGGAGCCTTTTCAGGAGCCTTGACTAAAGGAAAGCCTGGCTTCTTTGAGATGGCAGATACGGGAACTTTGTTTCTTGATGAAATTGGTGATATGCCTCTACTGCTGCAGACGAAGCTGCTCAGGACAATTGAATCCGGTGAAGTCCAGAGACTTGGTGGAACCGCATCCATAAAGACTGATGTACGTCTGATTGTTGCAACGAACAAGGACCTTGCTTTGAAGGTCAAGGACGGAACGTTCAGGGAGGACCTTTTTTATAGGATAAATGTCATTCCAGTGAAGATTCCTCCGCTACGCGAAAGAAAAGAGGACATCGTTCCTATAGCGGAGCATTTCATTTCACAGTTCAACAAGAAATATGATACAGACCTATCTCTGACACCGGAAATGAAAAAGACACTTGAAGCCCACAGCTGGCCTGGAAACATCCGGGAGCTCAGGAATCTGATTGAAAGGATGGTCATAGTTCCCGGCAGCATCAATGATATCGCTGAGCTCACGATTGCAGGACCATCTAATGAAAACGACTTTGTGATTGATGCTGAAACGCTTCATGAAAAAGTCGAACATCATTCCGGCGACCTTAAGTCACTTGTAAGGGCTGTTGAGAAGGAATATATAACAAAGCTACTTAATGAGAAGGAATGGAGAGTAAATGAGATTGCTGACATCCTTGGAATCCACAGAAGCATGCTTTACAGAAAGATGCAGGAGCTGGGAATCCAGAAAAAAATCGGTGTAAAATGAGATTCAAGTATGGAAACACAAGCCTTCCAGGTTTGTGTTTTTCTTCAATAAGGTATATCTAAACTGTGACTGAATTGGAGATTCGTATTGCAAAAATGCGCTAATATTCTACTATTTGAGAATTTGTTCCTTCAATTTCCAACTGCCTTAATTGGACTCGTGTATACGATTTATAAATTTCAAATGCGCAGGTAGAATATTTAGCACTTATTAGAATTTATCCGTAGTTAATGGTCATTTTTTATCATTTTGTCAATACGACACATCGATGATTTTGGCACTGTTCTTGCTTTATAAATATTGATGTTGTTTTTAAGACTATCATAAAGGAGGATTTACCCATGGCTTACACAAAAGCATTCATTCCTTACGGAGGTTACTATTCAACTCCATTTGTAAGATGGAACGGTTCACTTAAGGGAGAAAACCCGATTGTTCTGGGTGCAGATACTGCGAAGAGGTGGTTTGCAGACAAGCAGATAGATCCTACCGTATTGGACTATCTTTACTTCGGATCTACCGTCGTCAATCCTCTGTCTTTTTACGGCCATGCATATGCTGCAGCTGTTATCCTTGACAGGAAGAAGGAAATTCCTGCAATTTCATTGAACCAGGTCTGTGCTACCTCTACAACTACCCTAGGACTTGCTGCGAATGATGTTGAGCTTGGAAATTTTGATACAGTGTTCTGCCTCTCCACCGACAGATGCTCCAGCACCCCTATCATTGTAGCCCCGAACCCAAAGACGGGCAGCCTTGATGTGGAGAATGTTGTTCTGGACAATTTTAAAAAGGATCCGTCACCGGGAGCGGGACTGCAAATGTACCAGACAGCAGAGCTCATTGCGAAGGAAGTCGGCATAACCAGAGAGGAATGCGACGAAATTGCGCTACTCAGATATCAGCAGTATCTTGATGCACTGGCAAACGACAGGGAATTCCAGAAGCGTTACATGTTCCCGGTTGAGCTCAAAGAAGGGAAGAAGAACTTCAAGTATCTCTCAGAAGATGAGGGAGTAAAGCCAACTATAGCTGAAGAGCTGGCCAGACTAAAACCACTTGAGGAAGGCGGTGTCCTTACCTTCGGAAGCCAGACACATCCTGCTGACGGCAATTGCGGAATAATTGTCACCAATAAAGAAAAGGCTAAAGAGCTTAGCACTGACAAGAACATAAATGTCCAGGTGCTGTCATATGGCATCGTGAGGATAGGAGCCGGAAGGATGGCTGCTGCACCTGCACCTGCACTTGAGAAGGCTCTGATGAGCGCAGGAATTTCAGTGAGGGACCTGAGCCAGGTCAAGACACATAACCCATTTGCTGTCAATGATGCGAACCTTGGAAGGATGCTTGGCATCGACCAGAGGATGATAAACAATTGCGGATCTTCCCTGGTATACGGCCATCCTCAGGGACCGACTGCAGGCAGGTCCATAATCGAGCTGATCGAGCTTCTCGCGGCACAGGGCGGAGGTTATGGTGCCTTCACCGGATGTGCAGCAGGTGATATCGGAGCTGCAGTAGTTATTAAAGTAGATTGATTGTTACACGGTAAGCCGTTTGTAACGCATTCGATTGACACCCGACATGTATTGTCATGCCCTCTGCCAATTTTGCTAAGCACAAACGATAACCTTGAAGGAGTAACAACCAATGCCTAATATTCGAAGATTCATTGTATATATCCTGGGACTGGTAGTCCTGTCATTCGGCATAGCATTTTCAATTCGATCCGGACTCGGAGTATCACCTGTCAGCTCAATACCCTATACTTTGAGCAGGATATCAGGTCAGACTGTAGGTTTCACAACCACAGCCTTCTATTCGTTATGCATAGTGCTTCAGCTGTTCATACTCAAGAAGGATTTCAAGCTGAGGCATCTGCTCCAGTTCGTATTCTCTTACGTTTTCGGTCTGTTTACGGACATGAGCATGTTCCTCACCAGGAACCTGGCTACGGACATATATCCTGTGAGGCTTGCCATGCTGGCGGTAAGCCTTGTCCTGATTGCTTTCGGTGTGTACACTGTCGTGCTTACTGATGTTGTTATGAACGCTCCTGATGGACTGGTGAAGACAATTTCGGACCACTGGCACGTTGAGTTTTCAAAAGTGAAATCCATTTTTGACGTCATTTGTGTCTCAACATCCATCATTCTGGGACTGGTATTCATGGGAAACATAACCGGACTTAGGGAAGGCACCATAATTGCCTCGCTATCAATAGGAAGGCTGATTGGAGTAGTCTCAAGAAAGTACAAGGAGAAGATAGCTTCACTATATACCTAACTCATACACATCACTAACCCTAACCAATTACCCCTCTATTAGGTTTTACAATGACGAATCCCCGCGAATTCTACTATCGCGGGGATTCTTCTTTTCAATCTAACATCTTTTGACTATAGAATCTCATCCATCGGCGGATCGTTGACATCGGCGAACAATTCCGCTTTGATGTCAGGAGCCTCATCCGGTTCAGAAGGCCCTTTCATCGTGTTAATGGCCTGGCAGTTCTGGCACTGGTAGCCTTCCTCGACCGGCACAAAGTAAGACAGTCTTTCGCAGGTGGTGCAATAGCCTTCTTTAGCTTCAAGCATTACGATCCCTCCTTAAGTATTTCTTATCTTAATTATACAACTCTTTATGCCAAAGAAATTGCCATTGCTTATCAATTCTGTGAACAATTACCATTTCTATATGTACAGGTCACGCTTGTTGAAGCCCCTGAAGGTAACGACATTGAGAATCAGTATGATTGCAATGGAGATCAGTACAAACTCAATCCTTAACCCCGTTCCATCAATTAGTTCAGGTACCGAAAAGAACCTGAATGGTGTCAGGTACCTAAGGAATTCACCCTGTTCTACCATTTCACTAAGAATCGAAGTCAGATAGAAGACAAGGGTTATCGACATGACAAGGCTTGTAGACACCTTGGGACGTTTGATTACTGATGCAACCGATGTTCCGATCAGGAAAAATATGCACTGTATTAAGAACATTGACATTGCCATCTCATAAAGAAGTTTGTCTATTACCTCACCTTTCGAGTAAAAATCAACTGAGAACTTTGACATGGCAAACATCATGGCGTTGAATATGATAAGGCCTGTAAGACCTGCAAATATCTTTGAAGCCATTATCTGAGTCCTTGACCTTGGCTTGACCATAAGGAATTCAGATGTCTTTACATTCTCTTCCTTAGACACTATGTTTGCGCCAAGCATTGCAGCGTGAATCGCTGCCATTAGAATGAGATACGAGATGAGGACACCGAAGTATCCGGCCAAAGTATTTATATTGAGCCCGTTCATACCGAACAAAAGCTTCAGGAACTTGGGCATTGCATCAAGTATCACATTGAAATCCTGGCCTGTGACATTAAGTGCACCATACTTGCTCATACCTCCGAAGGTCATGGCAAGTATTCCTATGCCCCAGAAGATCAGTGACCTTGTCTGGGCTTTCATTTCCTTTAAGTATATGTTCATGGACCTTGCCTCCTTACACGGCGTGTATGTCTTTCCTCTTGAAAACAAGGAATGAAAGACCAATAAAAACTGCTGCAGCTGCGATAGAAGTCAGGAGAAATACTGTCTCATAGCTACTTTCACGCAGTATATAAATCGATTCGAAATACCTGAACGGAAGGAGGATCCTCACCTTGTCTTCCTCGATTATCCTCGATATGGTAGAGGCGATAAAAAACGTCATGACTATGCTTACCGATACGGTAACAACTGACCTGATCCTCTTTGCAAATACTGCCCAAAGTGAACCCATGGCAAAGAACAAGAGCTCTGTTATGAGAACTGAAAGTCCCAGGAGCAGACAAACACCCTTATCGAATTCAACATTGATAAGTACACCAGCTATGAAAAACACCTCTGCTATCAGTATCGCATTAGCGATTACAATAAGGGTGATTCCTGCAAGCAGCTTCGCTGCAACAACAGTCTCCCTCTTTACAGGCTTGGTCATGAGAAAGTCCGCAGTCTTGTCCGTGTTCTCTCTTGAGAAAAGAGAGAGACCCAGGTTCATACCCATTATGCTCATGAACAGGAGTATGAAGGTCATTATGTACCCATAATATCCGTTGAATGACAGAAGGTTCTTGAGGTCTATGGCAAATCCGGACAGGACTTCCTTTGGCAAACCTTCAAATACCTTCATGAATGCTTCTGAATCAGCCATGAATTCCCTGAAAAGGCTGAGGAACATTAATTGGACAGCAATCATGGAAAGCGTCCATATCATAGCTGACTTCCTGTACTGCTTGATTTCGTGCAGATATATGTTCATGACTCATCACCCTTTTCATAATAGTGCATGAACACCTCTTCAAGGCTCGGTTCTTCAATCAGGATGTTCTTAAGCTTCAGTCCGGAAATCTCCTTCATGACGAGGTTGATATCTCCTTTATACAAGAAGCTGGCTGATTTTTCATCCTTCACGATGTCATCCACTCCGGTGAGATTAAGCAGTCCATTGTATAGCTTATCCTCAGTCTCGATATTGAATCTCTTGTAGGTTTCTCCCCTGAGGTTCTCTATGTTGTCGAGCCTTATTATCCTGCCGTCCTTTATTATAGCTACCCTGTGGCACAGCTTCTGCACTTCCCCAAGTATATGGGACGAGAACAGCACCGTAGCACCCTTCTTGTTCTCTTCCTCCAGCAGGTCGAAGAATTTCTTCTGCATCAGAGGATCCAGACCGCTTGTAGGCTCATCAAGAAGTATAAGCTTTGGTTCGTGAAGCAGACCCTGAACGATTCCAACCTTTTTTTTGTTTCCGAACGAGAGGTCTTCAATTTTCCTGTCAAGGTCCAGGTCCATTACCTCAGAAAGTTCTTTGATCCTCTTCGAACAATCCTTCTTGTAGAATGATGCTGAATAATTAAGAAGCTCCTTGACCTTCATGTTGTCATAATAAAAGACCTCAGAAGGCAAATAACCTACATTTTTAGCTATTTCAGGAGCATCCTTCACGATATCCATCCCGAATATGGTTGCCTTTCCTGATGTCGGCCTTATAAGGCTAAGAAGGGTCCTTATCGTAGTTGATTTTCCAGCTCCGTTTGGTCCGATGAACCCAAAAATCTCACCTTCCTTCACATCAAAGGTAAGGTCCTCAATTCCCCTTGTCTTCCCATAATATTTGGTAAGCTTGTCAAGTACTATTACACTCATTCCTAATTACCTCCGTCATCCTTATATAGCATTTTTTTTAGAAGCTTAAGGTATTTCTCACTCTCACTGAAGATTCTCTGATAGTCTATATCAGCTCCTTCAGCCTTTGCTTTTGTAAAAACAGTCTTTCCGTATCCGTCAAATGTCCATGTTATTATCTGCATGGCCATTGGGATGTCAACCCCGTCCTTGAAATGAGACATATCTATGCCACTCAGCATTTTATCCTGTGCTTCCTTCAGAATCAAGGCAGTCCTTTCGTCCATATAGCTTCTTGCTTCTTCCGCATCGTCAAGATAAGCCGTCTCTATGAACCTGAACAGCTCCGGATGCTTGAGTACCAGCTGACCCTTGGCCCTGGTAATTTCCATGATCCTCTCGATGAAGTCGGGACTTCCAGATGAAAGCTTTCCATACAGGTCGTCCATCAGCGTCCGGATGGCATAATCGTAGAGATATCTGTACAGGTTCAACTTGTCCTTGAAATAATGAAAGAGGATTCCTTTTGATATTTCTGCCTCCTTTACAATCTCGTTGGTGGAGGCTTTCCTGTATCCATTCCTAGCAAACTCAGCAAGTGCTGCGTTCAGTATCCTCTCCTTCTTGCTTTCATCGAGCTTTTCAAAATTCGTATACATTGCTCCTCCTCTCAGGCTGATTTCCTATTACAGCTTCAGACTACACCCATTGACCAATCAAGTCAATATTATCAGCAACTATTTTATATAGTTTTTTATACTACATAAAAATCGCCATAAAAGGCGGAGCACCTGGTGTGGCTCCGCCTTCTAAAAAACCTTATATAGAGTTATTCTGCAAGCTTTCCCATGATCTCTAGTCCGCTAAGTATCGAATCCTTATGCGGCGATGATTCAAAGGCAGCAGTCAGGTCCTGTCCTGCAGAGTAACCCTCGTGCTCTCCCTCAGTCCAGCCATCTGCATCAGTAACGTCGTAAACCACTCCGTCTATTGCGATATATGCCGCTGCTCCGTCTTTCCCGTCAAATTCCGAAAGCTCATCCAAAGTGAAGGTCTTGTCCGGTATTGACTGCTGTAAAGTGTTTTCTTCCTCAGGTCTTGCGCCTCGTTCTCCCTTAGGACCCTTCTCTCCGTGGTTCTCCTTGCCGCCTGTTGCAGAGCTCACTGTGTCCTCACCTTCAGCGGTCTCAATTGTAGCTGAGCTTGTTGTGTCTTCTCCGGTTGACTCGGCAGGTGCCTGCTCCTGTGCTGCAACAACAGAATTATCTGTAACACCCTCAGGCTCAATGGTTGTGCAGCCTGCAAGCGCGAATGTTCCAAGCATCAATGTAAGGCTTGCGGCCATAATCTTATTGTTTCTTATCATCTTAATCATTCTCCTTTTCTATCCGGACCTTGATGTCCGTATGAAAGTTATACCATCGCCAGAAAAATCATTCTCCGAAACTTATACATTAAATTGCCGCAAAGAAGCCTGAATCCTGAAAGACCTTATAAAGTATACTTTTTTGTCAATCATCAGACTTTCCGAACAATAAAACGTTATCACAAATAAATAGTCGTATTATTTTATTTTTTCTCAATTTTCCTATTGATTTGCTTCTTTAGCGGTGCTACACTAACGCCATATTAATAGATACGGATTGGCAACGAGGTCAAAGCTTTACAGCTTTGACCCCGTTTTTTTGCTTTTCTGTCTCGATGAAGGGGGATGATCAATTGGAGAATAACAAGGTCACTAAGACCAAGGCTGCCTCCATCGCTGCGTTGTCATTATTATCGCTGGTCATTATGGTGCTTGGAGCTTACTACATCGTCCACAGCACGATAAACGGAATTACTATCAAAGTCATCAATGCATCGGTGCCTGGTTCTGTATTCGGTCTCCTCGTTCTTTATCTGGGATTCAAATACTGGATCTCGGTAAGAAAGCTCCGAACTGAAGTTTATAAGCCTTCGTCGAAGTTCTCCGTCAAAAATTTCAGTCGCAAAAGAAAATAGCTGAAGCATATCGCTTTAAAATCAGGAGGGTGGAAATAATGAAAAAATCATGGAAAATCGCCGGGGCGCTGCTGGTACTGGGTATATTTGCAATAGCGGCAATGATATCAATTACACCGACTGCAGGATCAGATCCAACTGGAGCTGTCTATGTAGCCGCAACAGGATCTGAAACGCTTTCTGAGGTTGCTACGACAGCAGCAAAGGCGTACTATGGAGCGAACTTCACATGGATAATGCTTACAGGGTTCATGGTATTCTTTTTCCAGTGCGGATTTGCAATGGTTGAAACAGGCTTCACGAGAGGAAAGAATGCCGCACACACAATGACTATGAACTTCATGGTATTCCTTGTTGGTGCAATAGGTTATTTCCTTGTAGGATTCGCACTTCAGTTTGGAGGCTCAGGTGGAGCAGCGGGACTTGGAACTGGCGGGTCAGCTCTCGGAAGCATGCTGACGATACCTGGACTTGGTGGAATCCTTGGTTACAACGGATTCATGCTCTCAGGACTTGGAGTCTATGATCCAGGCATATATGCTCTTTTCTTCTTCCAGATGGTGTTCATGGATACTACAGTAACCATACCTACCGGAGCAATGGCAGAAAGAGTCAAATACTCCGCAATGGTCATCACCTCCTTCTTCATATCGATGTTCCTCTACCCGCTTTTCGGAAACTGGGTATGGGGTGGCGGATGGCTTGCAACCTTGGGCAAGAACTTCGGACTGGGGCATGGCGTCGTTGATTTCGCCGGCTCGGCAGTTGTACATTCCATGGGCGGTATGCTTGCGCTTGCAGGCGCCATAGTCATAGGGCCAAGGATAGGCAAATTCAAGAAGGATGGCACTGCCAGGGCTTTCCCTGGACATGACATACCGATGGCCATTATCGGAACTATCATTCTATTCTTCTGCTGGTTCTCCTTCAACGCAGGCTCAACGCTCAACGCATCTGATTTCAGACTTGCAATCGTCGCTACCAACACAATGGTCGCAGGTGCAATCGGAGGACTTTCCGCAATGTTCTATATGTGGGTAAGGCATGGTAAACCGGATCCGTCGATGACGGCAAACGGAGCCCTTGCAGGACTTGTGGCAATAACAGCACCAAGCGCCTTTGTAAATGCTGGTGCAGCATTCGTAATCGGACTCCTTGGCGGACTCCTTGTCTGCGTAGCAGTATCATTCGTTGAAAACAAGCTGAAGCTTGATGATCCAGTCGGAGCTATTTCAGTCCACTGCGTGAACGGAATCTGGGGAACCCTTGCTGTAGGACTTTTTGCAGATGGCACCTACGGCGATGGCCTGAACGGTGTTGCAGGTGGAGTAAGAGGCCTCTTCTACGGAGATGCATCCCAGCTGTTTGCACAGCTTGCGGCAGTCGGAGTTCTTATAGTATACGGATTTGGCCTGTCGTATGTGTTCTTCAAGGTGCTTGACAAGGTCTGGGGTCTGAGAGTAAGTGCTGAAGCTGAGCTTGAGGGTCTGGATCTTCCAGAGATGGGCGTAACAGCTTACCCAGAACTGCAGCTTGCCAAGTCAGAGCTTGATTTCGACAACTCAGACAACATGGAGATAAAGCAGCTGCCAAACTACAAGCCACTTGGCTATGCGGCAGGCAAGAAGCTTACATCATGAGAACAGCCACAATGATATCGATGGAGATGATATAAATGAAGAAGCTGGAGATTGTAATCAAGCCAGAAAAGCTTGAAGCTCTGAAAAAGATACTCTCCGACTGCAATGCAAGCGGAATGATGATAACAAACATCATGGGCTATGGAAATCAGAAGGGATTCATGCATGTTTACAGAGGAACCGAGTACATGGTTAACCTGCTTCCGAAGGTTAAGGTGGAGACAGTTGTTTCTGCTGAAATAGCGGAGAAGATAATAGGAAAGGTACTCAAGGAGATATCCACCGGAAGCTACGGCGACGGCAAAATATTCATATATGAGCTTGAAGATGCCGTCAGGATAAGGACCGGTGAAAGAGGTCCGAGCGCACTTTAGCAATCCTGGGCTTCCTGAACACACTCCTGA
Source organism: Clostridiaceae bacterium UBA6110 (assembly GCA_002428415.1). Lineage (GTDB taxonomy): Bacteria > Bacillota > Clostridia > Clostridiales > Clostridiaceae > Youngiibacter. The sequence continues at coordinate 37,581 of DIWI01000058.1, read as the reverse complement.
ATGAAACCTCATGACATGCCTCACACCTTGTCAGGGGAAGCCCTTGATATAAGGCAGGTGCTTAATGCATCTGCCTCTTTTCTTTCAATGCAGGCAGGAATGAGATTGCATTTCCTCAGAACTTAATTTATAATGATTATAAATTGAAATCAATCATATTTTATAAAATCTAATAATCAGGAGTGAATTATGGAAATTACTGAAAACATACGAAAAACCCTTCTGGAATATCAGAAGAGCGAAGCTACCGGAGCTGAAATCTACAGAAGGATATCCGGAATTGTAAAGGATGAGAATGACAAGGCTACTTTGCTAAAGATAGCAAGAGAAGAAGACCGCCATGCCGCTATCTGGAAGAGGTATACAAAGACTAGCATTGGATACAACAGGTGGCATGTCCTCTTCTATACACTTCTTGCAAAGCTTTTTGGATATACATTTGCAATCAAGCTCATGGAGAAAGGCGAAAACGCTACTATAGACAATTACACCAGGGATCCTGAATTCATTAAGGCAGTGCCGGAATCAGCACGTATTACTGAAGAGGAGGAAGCCCATGAGGACGCATTGATAGGCATGCTCGATGAAGAAAAGCTCAAGTACATGGGATCGATAGTTCTGGGACTTAACGATGCCCTGGTAGAGATTTCAGGCAGTCTTGCCGGATTCACATTCGCAATGGGCTCCAACAAGCTGATATCCATGGCGGGACTTATAACCGGAATCTCTGCGACTCTTTCCATGGCAAGCTCAGAGTATCTCTCAAACAGGTCGGAAGGAAGCAGCAATCCACTTAAGTCAAGCATATACACAGGCTTTGCGTACCTCATCGCCGTGGTTCTTATGATCATGCCTTTCCTTCTTCTGCCGGACCAGATGCACTATCAGGCACTGTTCCTTACCATGATCATCGTTGTGGGCATAATCTTTGTCTTCAACTTCTACCTGTCCGTTGCCAAGGACTACAACTTCAAGACCAGGTTCCTTGAAATGGCAGCCATAAGCCTCGGAGTTGCTACACTTTCGTTCCTGATAGGAATTGCAGTGAAGAATTTCCTGGGAGTTGAACTTTAGTGTATTAGAGACATAAGATCCGCAATAATACTTAAGCCTTTGCTTGCAAATTTAGTGCCATATATTTAATGTGATTTTCACCATTTCCTCATTGACTTCTAGAATGGCAGATATATATTTATATTGAAGATATAAATGTCTTCAAATCAATATAGATGGGGGAAAGAAATGAACATCGGGATACTCGTACATTCAAAGACAGGCAACACACTCTCGGTAGTCAAGCTCCTCGAAGAAAGACTCAGGAAGAGCGGACATTCAGTTATTATCGAACGTATCGTGCCTGACAATGAGGACCAGCCTGACAAATCAAAGGTAAGGCTAGTCTCGTCACCATCAGTGTCAAAATTCGATTCAATAATCCTGGCAGGGCCAGTACATGGTTTCTCACCAACTCCGGCGATAGTAAGATGGATTGAGGGCTCAGATGACCTGAGCGGCAGGAAGATTCCTCTGATCATCACACAGCAGCTGCCATTCCCCTTTCTGGGAGGCAACAGGACAGTAAGAAAGATAACTGACCTGCTTCAGAAAAAGGGAGCATCTGTCCCTGTATCATCAATCGTTAACTGGGGAAACGGTAAACGGCAGATGCTTATAGACGATGCGGTAACGAAGATATCAGAATACCTGAAATAGTTTTTTTGAGGGCAGATTCCACTGCCCTCTTCGTTTGTCACGGCATGTTGAATTATTGTATACTGAGTATAAAAACACTGAGGTGCAGCATGAACTCACTTATTCTAAGGACAATAGCATTGATTACCATGATAATAGACCATACCGGAGCCGTATTCTTCCCTGGTGTGGATTCATTCAGGATAATAGGAAGGATCGCCTTCCCAATATACTGTTTTCTCCTCGTCGAAGGCTTCAGGCATTCAAGCGATGTGAAGAGATATATACGGAGGCTTGCTGCCTTCGCCCTCATATCGGAGCTTCCGTTCGACCTGGCATTTTTCGGAAAGCTTGAATTAACCCACCAGAACATTTTCTTCACTCTGACCCTGGGTCTCATAGCAATATATCTCATGGATACTAAGGGGAAAGAACTGCCCTACATCGGACTGGTCTCTGTTGTTATTGCAATGGTCCTTGCTTCGGTGCTGAATACCGACTATGGGTATATCGGCATCCTATATATACTTATCTTCTACCATACCAGGCTCATGACAGGACCAATGAGGCATCTCATTGCATTTATAGCCTTCACACTATCCAACTTCCTTTTAACAGGAGGTCTGCAGCTTTATTCGTCACTAGCGTTCATTTTCATAATCGCATATAACGGAAATCCTGGACCAAGATCTAAGGCAATACAGTATTTCTACTATGCAGCCTACCCAATTCACCTTATGGTAATTTTCCTTATATCCAGATATGTCATCTGAGAAAATTCCAATAGCTGCAATTTTAGCAGTCCGGAATCCCCGGGCTGCTTTATCATACCTTAATTATCCGTGAACTGATTGACTGTCAGTCAGTAGTGTACTAGAATTGACTTAAGAACAAAAGCAAGGGATGATCATATGAGTTACATAGCTTTAAGTGAAGTCACAAAAAGCTACAAGATGGGTGAAATAAGCATAGTTGCAGCTGACATGGTCAGCTTCAGCATAGAGAAGGGTGAATTCGCGGTGGTCGTCGGCCAGAGCGGAGCAGGCAAGAGCACGATACTAAACATTCTCGGGGGAATGGACATGTCCGATACCGGCAGGATTACTGTCGATGGCAGCGAAATCCATGGCTACAACTCCAGGATGCTTACAGATTACAGACGCTATGACATAGGCTTTGTATTCCAGTTCTACAACCTGATACAGAATCTGACTGCCAAGGAAAATGTTGAGCTTGCTGCAGAGATAAGCAGAAACCCCCTTGATGCCAAGGAGGTCCTGAAGCTTGTCGGGCTTGAGGACAGGATGTATAATTTCCCTTCACAGCTTTCAGGCGGTGAACAGCAGAGGGTATCCATAGCAAGGGCGCTTGCTAAGAACCCCAAGCTTTTGCTATGTGATGAGCCGACAGGAGCACTTGATGACCAGACCGGAAAACAGATACTTAAGCTTCTTCAGGATACCTGCAGGAAGACCGGTATGACTGTTGTGGTCATTACACATAATGCTGCGATAACTGCAATGGCTGACAGGGTCATACGCATGAAGAGCGGCAAGGTGTTATCAGTGGAGGTAAACAGCAATCCAATTCCCGTTGAAAGGATTGAATGGTAATGTTCAATAAATCCCTCCTCACAGACCTGGTAAGGGCCATAAGGCGAACCCTTCCCAGGTTTCTTTCGATAACCGCCATAATAGCCATAGGTGTAGGCTTCTATGCTGGCATCAACGCCACCAGCCCTGATATGAGGCTTACCAGCGACAAGTATTTTGACGAGATGAACCTGATGGACATTCGCCTTCTGTCACCTATGGGCTTCAGGGAGTCAGACCTTGAGATGATCCGGGGTACTGAAGGGGTCAGAGATGTCAGAGAATCACACACCAAGGACATCTTCGCCATTTCAGGAGAGGACAAGAGCACAGTCAGGCTTTACGCGTATGATATCGGGTCAGAAGCATCTGCGGCATCAATTAACCGAGTTATACTTACAGAAGGTAGATACCCGGCTGCTGCTAACGAAATCCTTATTGAGGATTCCCCGAACGTACCTTCATCCTTTAGCCTGGGCTCTGCAGTTACCATGGAAGCTCCATCGGGAGAGGACCTTGAGGACAGCCTGAGAGAAGAGTCCTATACGATAGTCGGAAAGATACAATCTCCGATGTACATCGACCAGGCCAGAGGCCAGACAACAATAGGTGACGGAAACATCAGATTCTTCATGCTGGTGCCTAAAGAAGCCTTCACCTTCGAGCGCATAACCGAGGTTTATGTGACCGGATCAGGACTAAAGGAAATCAGTGCATATTCAGAAGAGTACGAAGAAAATGTCGGAAGTCTAAAGGCTGCCTTTACCTCTCTGGGAAAGGAACGGATCGCCCAGGAGCTCGATGAGCTCAGGAAAAAGATCGAGGATGGCTGGGCAGAGCTTGACGATGAAAAGAAGAAGGCATATGCCGAGCTTGATGATGCCCTTGTCAAGCTTAATGATGCCAGAGACCAGCTGGAGTCCGGTGAAACAGAGCTTAAGGTCAATGATGCGAAATACAGGAAGCAGATAGCAGACGGCAGGGCTCAGATTGCTGCAGGAAGAAAGCAGATATCAGCCGGATGGGCCGAATACGATAAGAACCTTGCCCTTCTTAATGCAGCTGAGGAAGAGCTAAGGATACCCAACCTGCTATTGGCGGAAGCAAAGAGTCTGCTTGATTCAATGGGCGTAGAGCTATTACCCGCTGAGGATTCATATGCAAGGATGCTTGAATACCTCTCTACCGGAGAAGGTGAAATACCTGTGGTGCCTGAGATACCAACTGAGGGACTGGATGATTCAGAAGACCTCTCAGCTCTTCGGGAACTTATCTCGCAATACCAGGCAGAATACGGTGATGAGTACGAAAGTCTTGCAAAAGAATATGGATTGCCTCCATTGGATGAGCTTGATGATCCGGAGGGAATAAGGCAGGATATCGATGAGGCTAACGCCCTGATCAGGAAGTTCAACGAGACAGGTGAGCTGAGCGAGGAAGAGCTTGCAGCACTCGCTGACATTATTGAAGAAAACAGGGCCAGATACGATGAGATGGTTATACTTGTAAGTGATATGACTGGACAGATTGAAGCTGCAAACAGCGAACTCGCAGCCGGAAAGAAGCAGCTGTCAGCTGCAAAAAGTACACTTGAAAAGAATGACCGCGCACTTGACCAGGCTGAAAAGACGCTTAATGCCAGTGAGAAGACATTGAATGCAGAGCTTGCAGCAGGCCGGGTTAAGCTTGATCAGGGCTGGGCTGACTACAGGGAAGGTCTTGCAGCGTACGAGGAAGGCCTTGCAAAGGCAGATTCAGAGTTCCTCGATGCAGAAAATGAGCTTAGGGATGCAGAAGGCAAGCTTACAGACATCAAGGGAGAATGGTATGTATTCACAAGGGACGACAATCCTGGCTATACCAATTTCGAGGATGATTCCTTAAGGATAGGAAATGTCGCCAAGGTATTCCCTCTTTTCTTCTTTTTGGTGGCATCACTCGTTTGTCTTACAACCATGACCAGGATGGTCGAAGAGGAAAGAACCCAAATAGGAACGCTCAAGGCTCTTGGATATGCCAAGAACACAATTTCAGCAAAGTATACCACATATGCCCTCGCTGCAAGTACTTTAGGTTCACTCATAGGCTTCGCCATCGGATTCACTCTTTTTCCTACCATTATCATAGAAGCCTATAAGATACTGTACCTGCTTCCATCACCTGTTACTCCCTTCCATTGGAACTATGCCCTTATTTCCTATTTCATAGCAACAGTTGTGACCCTTGTTGCTGCATATTCAGCTACTGCAAAGTCACTCAGGGAAAGCCCGTCGCAGCTTATGCTTCCCAAAGCTCCCCCTCCGGGAAAGAAGGTACTTCTTGAAAGGATGCCGTTCATCTGGGACAAGCTAAGCTTCATGAAAAAGGTCACAATCAGAAACCTGTTCCGTTATAAAAAGAGATTCCTCATGACGGTAATCGGAATTTCCGGCTGCACTGCACTGCTACTAACTGGCTTCGGCTTGCGTGACTCCATACTATCCATGATGGGGACACATTTCAAGGAACTGCAGGTATATGATGCCATGGTAGTCCTTGATACTGATCCTTCGGCTAACGAAGTCATTGATATGCTCGAAACAGAACCATCCGTCACCGAAGAGATGTTTGCAGTCACGGAGAGCCTTACAGCATCATCCGACCTGATTGGCAAATCCCACGAGGTTACCCTTATTGCGCCCGATGACACCGAACGCCTTTCAAACTACATAGTGCTAAGGGACAGGGAATCAAAATCCCCGATAAAGCTAAGTAATGATGGTGCGGTAATTTCTGAAAAGCTGTCAATGCTTCTTGGCGTAAGCCCTGGAGACAGGATCACCCTCGAGAATTCAGACAAGGAGAAGTTCAGTATCAAAGTATCAGGAATCACTGAAAACTACATGCTCCACTATATATACGTTTCTAAGGATTATTATTCGCAGGTCTTTTCCCGGGAACCTCAACAAAACTCAATACTATTTAACCTGGATGAGGTAACTGAGGAAAAAGAGGCTGCTCTTAGTGAAAAGCTCCTTGAAAACGAGAGTGTACTTGCAACAGTATTCCTCTCAGGATCAATACTGGACTTCACCAAGTCACTTGGTTCCTTCAACCTCGTGGTCCTTGTTCTAATAATCGCATCTGGAGCACTGGCATTTGTAGTTCTCTTCAACCTCACGAACATCAACATAACTGAAAGGATGAGGGAGATAGCGACAATCAAGGTATTGGGCTTCAGGGACATGGAGGTTTCAACATACGTATTCCGTGAGAACATAATCCTCAGCTTTTTAGGAAGCCTCCTGGGCCTTGTTCTCGGTTACCTGCTCCATATATATATCATTGCCACCGTAGAGCTTGACTACATCATGTTCGGTCGTGAAATACTCTGGCCAAGCTACCTATATGCCGTTATATTGACCATGGGATTCTCATTCATAGTAAATTTTGTAATGTACTTCAGACTGAAGAAGATCAACATGGTCGAATCACTGAAGTCAGTGGATTAGGAGGTGCACCTTGAGAATATCTAAGCCCAGGGAAGAACGCAGACAGGAAATAGTTGAGACAGCAAGAGCACTGTTCATCGAACAGGGAATAGACAATACCCCTGTCAGTCAGATTGTCAAAACAGTTGGAGTGGCACAGGGTCTCTTCTATTACTACTTCAAATCTAAGGACGACATCATAGCTGCTGTCGCCGACCATATCATGGACTCAATCGAAAGAAGCATCAAATCGTCACTTGAAATAAAAGATATGGGCTTCAACCAAAGGATCACAATGGTAGTTGACATGTTCCTTGATTCATTCGGCATATTGGATGAAAGTACAGGAAGTGTCACAAACCTTGTTTATACCAGCCAGCTTTACGACATAATCAAAACCAGGCTGACAAGCACTACCACTGATGTGATAAATTCCCTAATGGCAGAAGGCACCTTATCAGGCGCACTTAACATAAGACACCCTGAACTGATGGTCACCCTTATAATACAGGGACTGGCTGAGCTTATTGGGAACGGCCTAAGGGAAAGGTCAGTCATACTTGACCTTATTGAGCAGGGTCTGAACCTACCGGAGAATAGTCTTCAATAAACATGATTACAAACAGGACGGCATTTTTGTCGTCCTGTTTGTATAAAAAAAGTCCCTGCCTATAGGCAGAGACAAAATTAAGCTAACCTCTATGGGTCATCAGACTCCTCGCAAACATCAGAAGGTCCTCGCTTACATCAGATATCATCCTGACATCACGTATTCCATCAATAGCAGTCAGGCTTGGCTTGAGGACTGTATCCAATGTATCTTGTGTCGATCCGCAGTTGCTGCAGGCTCCCCTGAACCTCACGTTTGCCACATCTCCCTCGATTCTTACAAGCTCTACCCACCCATCATGCTCAAGAAGCTTGACGTTGATTTCACTCTCAATGACATTCTTTACCTTTTCCTCAAGATTTCCCATAATCCTACCTCACTTATATCATTTCATAAATTATTGCTGCACCCATTCCACCACCGATACACATGCTTACCATTCCGACACTCTCGTTTCTTCTTTTCATCTCGCTGAAGAGCTTTGACGTCAGCACGGCACCGCTTCCACCCAATGGGTGACCCAAAGCTATCGCACCGCCGTTGACATTGGTTATTTCTTCATTGATGCCCAACGCCTCTATGCATGCTATAGCTTGAGATGCAAAAGCCTCATTAAGCTCTATAAGTCCGATGTCCTTAAGTGTCATTCCTGCTTGTTTCAACGCCTTAGGTATGGCATACATAGGCCCTACTCCCATTATGTCAGGCGACACTCCAACTGCAGAAAATGCTCTGATTCTCGCTAAAGGCTTCAGTCCAAGACTTATGGCGGTCCTTTTTTCCATGAGCATAACGAAACCTGACCCGTCGCTTGTCTGTGATGAATTTCCAGCTGTCACAGATCCATTGGCTTTGAATACAGGCCTCAGTTTTGAAAGGTCCTCGAACTTGGATCCATAACGTATTCCTTCATCCTGATTGAATATGAACTTCTCTTCGCCGCTGCCGTCAATAAGAGGCCTCACAGCTTCAATGTCAATTATCTCATCCCTGAACAGTCCGCTCTTCTGAGCTGCCTCAGCCCTATTATGACTCCTTGCAGCCAGCAGATCCTGCTTCTCTCTGCTTACATTGTACTTTGAAGCTACATTTTCAGCTGTCACTCCCATTGACAGGTAATGGCCTGCCTGCACCGCAAGAAGCTTTGGATTAGGAAAATTCATGTTTCCGCCACCTGGAATCGTGCTCATGCTTTCAACACCACCAGCTATCGCTATATCTATGTTACCAGCAAGGATTGCGTTATGCGCTGTGGCAATTGACTGCACACCGGATGCGCAGAACCTGTTTACTGTTTGGGCTGCAGTTGTGTCTGGAAGCCCAGCGAGTGCTGCTGCTATCCTTCCAATATTTACTCCCTGTTCCGCTTCTGGAAAAGCATTACCCATTACAACCTCTTCAACCAGCTCAGGCGAAAGCCCGGGGGTCCTGGCAAGAAGTCCCTTGATGACCTGGCCTGCAAGCTCTTCAGGTCTTGTGAATTTCAGCAGCCCTTTAGGCGCCTTTGCCACCGCTGATCTTGCATAGCTTACTATTACTACTTCTCTCATCTTGCCACCTCACCTACCCTGTCCTTCGACAGGCAAGCCTCCTGGTATCCTCTTGCTTCAAGCTCCAGGAGCTGAACTTCAGTAACCTCGGTTCCCTTCGGCACCTCACCTCCACCAATCACATTCCCGACTGCCACTGCAATATCATATGATGAATCGGTCATGAACCCACCCATATACATATTTACAGCAATTATCTTAAGGGCTGCGCTTCCGGTTTTACCCAATACTGAAACCTTCTTCTGAGAAACTGGTTCAAACCCTTCAATACTCATGTTCCTTGCCTTGATTCTTCCCTTGTTAACGACATCCTCACCCGGCAAGGCGATTTTTGTGGCTTTTGGCAGGATTCCCTGGTTAACCATTTCTACCGTAGTTTCGGTTTTTTTAGGGAAGCATACGCTGCCCTGCAGCTTTTTCATTACCGGAACAAGATCTATGCCAGGTATGTCCTCACCTTTTGTATATGCTTCAATTATCTGTGCAGTCAGACCTCCACCCATCGGTGGATAATTGTTTTGACGAAAATCATACCCTGCAGAAACCCCTGTCGGTTCCGCAATAATTGCATGGCAATTCAGTGCAATATCATAACCCGCGCCGAGCACCATACCTTTAAGTGCAGCAACCACAGGCTTTCTGTAATGCCTGATTGTTGATGAAAGGCTTTGAATGCTTTTTGCGACTGTATATGGGTCTTTACTATCATTGTCGTTATTTCCGCAGCAGAAATTGCCGCCATTTGGAAAAACTACAATCCCTTCAACTTCATCCTCCATTTCCTTAATTGCCTCAGCTGCCCAAGCTGCCGTTTTGTGACTTATCCTGCCTTTTTCGTCTGTGAATACCAGACCGGCTATACCCTCACTCAGGTCTACTATAGCAGCGCCCGATGTCTCTTTGACTAACGGACCAAGGCTTGCCAATGATACATTTTCCATGATTCCCCCCTAACCTTTCATTTTCCTCTCCATTATCTCAGCCAGTCCGCCCCACTTTTCATTGAATATACCAGCAGGCATAAGCTTGACATCCTTGATTATCGGCATGAAGTCCATTTGGTCAAGTATGTCTTCCTCTATTGAAATTCCTGGAGCCACTTCCTTGAGCTCAATGCCATCCTCTGTAAGTTCAAATACTGCTCTCTCAGTCACGAACATGACTTCCTTCTTGTCCTTTACCGCGAGTTCTCCGTTGAATGATATCTGTTCAAGTGAGTTTGTGAATTTCTTTATGTCGCCTTCCCTTGTTATCTCAAGCTTTCCATCTCCAAGCTTTCCTTCCATACCGCCGCAGAATATTGTCGTGAATACTATCTTCTTTGAACCTCCGGCAACATTCATGAATCCCCCAACACCAATACCTCCGCCATTAAGCATGCTCGAATTGACATTTCCTCGCTCATCTACCTGCAGCGCACCTAGACAACCGAAGTCAAGTCCCCCTCCATCATAGAAGTCAAACTGGTCAGCCATTTCTAATGTAGCATCCGCATTCCAGCAGCATCCAAAATCATGCTTGTTTGCTGGAACTCCTCCAATACCACCCGCCTCTGTTGTAAGTGTCAACAGGTGAAGCACATTCTCTTCTGTGGCTACAGATGAAACAGCTTCAGGTATTCCGACTCCCAGATTGACCACGGTATATGGTGAAAGCTCCATTGCAGCCCTTCTTGCGATAACCTTCCTGGGGCTTAGCTTTTCAAGAGGAATGCTGTCGAGCGGAACCTTATATTCACCTGCAAATACCGGATTGTATACTGTCTGCGCAGTCTGCCAGTGATATTCCGGCTTGGCTACATACACATAGTCAACCATTATTCCAGGAACCTTGACTTCCTTGGGCGGAATAGCTCCCGCGCTGATTATCTTCTCAACCTGGCATATGACTATGCCACCACAGGCTTTTGCCGCTTCAGCAAGAGCAAGCTGGCCAAGCTGATAGCCTTCTTTCTTGATTGATATGTTCCCTTTTTCATCAGCATAGGTTCCTCTTATGACTGCTACATCTATTTTCGGAAGCTTGTACAGCAGCCATTCCTCACCATGGATCTCAATAATTTCAACAAGATCCTCGGCATCCCTTGCTTTCTGGTTCATTGCACCGCCGCCCTGTCTCGGGTCCATCATGGTTCCAAGCCCGACCTTTGTTATTACACCTGGCTTTTTCGCAGCTATGTATCTAGGCATTGTTGCCATTACACCCTGAGGAAAATTGTATATTTCAGCCTTGTTTTCACCCGCAAGTCTTTCAATCGCAGGACCGCATCCCTTGAGATGTCCGCCTACTCCTCTTTTCAGAAGACCTTCATATGCCATGTGCGCAAACCCTCTGTCTCCCCTGTTTCCCACACCCGACTGCCAGTACACTGTCAGGTCTCTAGGGTGTCCTGTTGCGAGAAAGCTTTTCTCAATCTCGATGACTGATTCCTCTGCAAATCCCCCAAGTGTTATTCCCGGATAGAAGACCATGTCCCCGTCTTTAATAAGACTGCAAATCTCACTGGATTTTATTACTTTCATGAGCATCCGTTTCCTTTCATATATATTGTCATCTCTTATGGCTGAACAGGGGAGGGCGTTTCTCAACGAAAGCTTTCATCCCCTCTTTCTGGTCTTCAGTTTCAAAGCAAAGTGAAAACAATGCTTTTTCATATTTTTTACCCGTGCTTATGCCATATTCAACTGCATAATTTATAGCTGCCTTGGCATATTGAAGAGCTGCTGCAGGTTTGTCGCAAAGCTTCTCTGCAAGTCTTAAGGCTTCATTCATAACCTCTTCATCAGGGACACACATCGTGACAAGCCCTGTGTCAAAGGCTTCCTTTCCTCGTATTACCTTACCCGCCATCACCATTTCTTTTGCCTTCACCGGTCCCACCAGGGTCACGAGCCTTTGTGTGCCGCCAGCACCAGGAATGACTCCCAGACTAGTCTCGGGCAACCCGAACATAGCTTTCTCTCCAGCTATCCTGAAATCACATGCCATTGCGATTTCGCAGCCTCCCCCGAGGGCAGGTCCGCATATCGCAGCAATTACAGGTATTGGCAGTGCTTCTATGGAATCGTTGGTGAAGTGGGCTTGAGAAGCTGTACGTTCAGCTTCGAACGAATCGGCCTCCATCATCTCCCTGATGTCAGCCCCTGCAACGAATGCTTTCTTTCCTCCGGTCAGTATCAGCACCCTTATCGAATGATCCTTCCTGATAATTTCCATCGCCTCAATAAGGTCGTTATGCAGCCCCTTGCAAAGTGCATTCATTACCTTCGGTCTGTTGATGGTTATCGTGGAGATGCTGTCATTGGTTTCCAGGATGATATTCTCAAATTCCTTATACATAAAAACACTTCCAATACCTTAATATTTGTAGAATCCCTCTCCGCTTTTCATACCAGTCTTACCAGCCCTCACCATTTGCTTCAATACTGGCTGAGGTGCATAACCATTGTCATTGAACTCCTCGCTGAAGTAATTTGAAATCGTCACACTAAGGTCTATCCCGCCAAAATCAAGCAGCTGGAACGGTCCCATAGGATGATTCAGTCCAAGCTTAACCGCTGTGTCAATGTCTTCAACTGATGCGACACCTTCTGCATAAAGCCTTGCAGCTTCGTTCATGAATGGTATGAGGAGTCTGTTGACAATGAAGCCTGGCGAGTCCTTTTTGACCTCAACCGGAGTCTTTCCAAGCGATAGAGTAATCTCCAATGCCTTAGCAATTGTCTCTTCCGATGTTCTCAAGCCTGAAATCACCTCCACCAGTCTCATTACTGGTGCCGGATTGAAGAAATGTATGCCGCAGAATCTGTCTGGTCTTCCAGATTCTTTCCCAATCTCAGTGATTGACATTGATGATGTGTTTGTTGCGAATATTGTACCTGGTTTGCAGACATCATTCAGTTCCTTGAAAATCGCCTTTTTAAGGTCCATATTCTCTAGTACTGCTTCAATTACAATATCTACATCCTTAAAATCCTGAAGGTTTTCAGTCATGACAAATCTGGCCATTGTCTCTTCCTTCTGGGCTTCAGATATCTTACCCTTTTCTACAGATTTAGCCAACTGCTTGTTGATCCTTCCAACTGATGCTTCAACAAAGGCAATCTTTATATCTCTCAAGATTACCTTGTAGCCCATGGCTGCTACAACCTGGGCGATTCCTGTGCCCATTGTTCCAGCACCCACTATACCTATAACACCTACCGGTTTTGCTTCCATGATCTTCCTCCAATATGTCTTGAGCGATATTTTGTAATATCGCTCAAGATCATTATTATGAATTAGTTGTCGTACTTCTTGAATTTCTCAAGTATCTTTCTTGGTGTCACATATTTTCTGTCATATATTGGAATTTCAGGCTCGATTCCTGCAAGATATTTTGCGATGCCCTTCAGCTCTTCAAGGTCATATCTCGACATCATGGCAACCTCTTCCATCTGTGGAGATCCGCCACCGTGAAGTCCGGCAACTATCATTGCTCCTCCAAACTCGGATATCATCTGGTCTTCAATCATCCTGAAGCACCTGTGAATATTTTCAGCTGAAATCTTAGGATTTCTCATGATGTATTTATGCAGCAGCTCTCCCACTCCCTCAGAATAGAACTCCTTCTCCAGTGGAAGTGTAGCTATGAGTCCGCCTGCAAGATCGGCGAGAATCTTATTCTCATTGTAGATCTCTTCTCCTGCAAGTTTTCTTCCGGCATTTGTGAGTATCTCATCAGGTATCATAGTTCCTGATGGTGACTTTTCCGCCTTCACTGCACTTGCAATTCCAGCTGCGTATACAAGTTCTGCCAGGCCGATGATGTGTGCAAGTTTGCCCTGGACATGCGAAGCCTTTGCAATTCCGTTGTATTCTGCAACAAGTGCTGCTTCGCTGGCTATTACTTCTGAAGTCGCAGGTTTGCATCCTGTATATGAATGTCTGTGGAAGTGCGCAAACATGAGTGCAAGGAATCCAGCATATGGAGTCTGTCTTGGATCTGCAAGACCGTTCATGAATATCCTGTCATTTGGTATGAACACGTCGTCGAAAATCGTCAGTGACTCCATGTCTCCGACCTTTGCTATTGGAGCATCAATGTACTCCCTCTTATGCCTCACTCCGGGAAGCGCTGCTATCTTGACTCCTTCCCAGTCAGCCGGTATTGCAAAGGATACAGCATAAGCAGCGTCTGCGGGTCCCATGAACCTTGTGGGAGTTACAATTATCTCATCAACATAAGGTGCAGCAGAGTTGCAGGACTTTGCACCTCTTACTATTATTCCGTCAGGTCTTGTTTCAACTACCCTCAGATACATGTCCGGATCCGGCTGTTCTGAAGGTCTCAGTAGCCTGTCACCCTTAACATCTGTTTGTGCACAGTTAGCGACTATGTCGTTCTCCTGAACATAAGCCAGGAATTTGAGAAAGTTCTGGTTGTACTTTGTTCCAAGTGCAGTATCCATCTCATAGGTCACAACCGAAAGAGCGTTGATGGCATCGATACCCATGCATCTCTGTATGCACCCGCCAACTCTGTGGGACAGAAGCTTTGTCATCTTCTGCTTGTTGAACAGGTCGTCCCTGGTCTGGTGCACATGAGTGAACCTGTTTATGGTTTCTCCTGTGAGGTGGGATGTAGCTGTGCAGTACTCCTTGTATCTGTCGTCGTGTGCGCAGTCGAATGTCTGTCTCATGACATATATTCCACCTGCAAGCCTTGGGTCAGACCTTCCAATCACTTCGCCACCCACATAAATGTTTGGCTTCATTGCCACCAACCTGTCATAATACTGTTCAAAAGTTCCTACTGGCATTTTCTTACCTCCTAATGATAATTAATTGTTTACACACTCCTTTAAGCAAACATCGTGCCAACTTATTGGCGATATGAAAAAAACACCAATAATTATTCAAAACAATCAATTTTGTCAAGAATCACGAGGAATATTCCTCATTTCTAAACCATAATCACTTCATTCGTGTTATTAAAATCCCCTAAAAAAACAAATAGAACGGATACAGTAATAAATTCGTATCCATTCTATACAGTAAAAAAAATATAGTCTTCGGTATGAGTATACAAAATATACAATTGAAAGAACTTGAAAAGAAAACCGCCAAAAAGGGCGGTTTTCTCATATACATTCACAATATACCAGTTTTATTTAGAGGTCTTTGCATTTTCATCACAGAAATCAGCAAGTTCGTACTTTGCAAGCTTCTCATAGAAATTCCTTCTTGAAATTCCCAACTCATCCATCGCCTTGCTCTTATTAAAATTGTTCCTCTTAAGGGATTCTTTGATCATTCCCTTCTCAAGGAGTTCAACGTTTGTTTTAAGGTCAAATGTCTCAAATGACTCATTTCCAATATCAAGTTTGTAAGGAAGCAGGTATTTCGGAAGATCCTTGATCTCAATCCTGTCGCCGGTTCGTACTATATTCCCGTGTTCGAGTACATTCCCTAGCTCCCTGATGTTGCCAGGCCAATCGTATTTCTGGAAAAGAATCGCAACCTCAGGAGAAATCGTCACACTCTCATCGCATCCCTTGTTAAGATTTTCAAGTATTGTCCTTGAAAGAGGGATGATGTCATCCTTCCTCTCTCGGAGTGAAGGCAGATTTAGAGGAATAACATTGAGTCGATAATAGAGATCGCTTCTAAATGTACCTTCTGCAATCATGGACTCCAAATCCCTGTTAGTTGCTGTTATTATCCTTACATCAAGTGGAAGTGTCTTCGTACCTCCGACTCTTTCGAACTCCTTCTCCTGGATGACTCTGAGGATTTTCGCCTGCATATTGAAGGTCATGTCCCCAATTTCATCAAGGAAAATCGTCCCGCCTTTGGCAAGTTCAAATTTGCCCAGTTTGCCGCCTTTTCTAGCACCTGTAAATGCGCCTTCATCATAACCGAAAAGCTCGCTTTCCAGCAGGTTTTCCGGTATCGATGCGCAATTCACCTTTATGAATGGCATCCCGCTTCTTTTGCTTTCTCTGCATATAGCCCTTGCGAGTACTTCCTTTCCTACGCCACTCTCTCCCCTGATAAGTATTGTACTGTCAGTCTTGGCAACCTTGCTGGCTAGGAACAGGACTTCCCTTGTCTTATCATTGGTACATATATATTCTGAAAATGAAGGTGAAAGCTTCCTCTTCTCTAGTTGGTCCTGATAGTACTTCGAGATTTCCTGAGTCCTATGGAGCTCTTCAGAAAGTGCGTTAAGCTGAGTCAGGTCATTGAAAATTGAAACAGCTCCCATCAGGATTCCTTCCTTGAACATTGGAAATGACACCCCTACTGCTGAAATGCCTACTGACTTGAGTTCCTCTACTATATAATGAGAGGCAATGCCCCTGTTCATTACCTTTATTGCAGTTGCGTTTGGCTCGATATCACTCAGTTTTTTTCCGATCGCCTTTTTCTGTGGAACTCCTAAAATCTTTTCATATGCCTTGTTCACGTACACAATCCTTGTTTCAATATCATTGATCATTACAATATCGGATATGTCATCCAGTATGTCCAGAAGGAAATTGTTGTCCCACTTGTTTATAAAATCCATGGTTATGGTATTGTATTTGCCATTCATTTGATTGCCTTCCCCCCTGTGGTCTTTGAGTGAATTATAGCACAGATTTTTTGAAACACACTTTATATTTTCGCATAAATATTGTTCTCGAAATCCGTCCAAGATGATTCAGACCGTAAAATCATATCCTGATAATCCATACTTCCGATGAAGTTCCTTCCTAATACTGAAATTTTCAAGTACCCTCTCTCTTCTTTCATTTAGAACATGCCATTTTCTAGAATATTTCTTCTTGCTAAACTTGAATAAAATACAAGTGCAATCGAAAATGCTCATCAGCACCTCATATGCTTCATTCATGATATGCACTGAATTCCATTTTTCCTATTCATCATAAAGAATCACTCTTATGATTGCTTAAACTGGAATAAATGTCTCCTGCCGAGTTTCTATAATATGGATTTGCAGGTAAAATAAGGATATTGCCATATGAAGAGTATCCTTTCTGAGATGGAAATTTTTTAAATCCTGGTTTATTGATCCGTTAATAGATACTTTATAATGCTAACCATCAATGGCATGGTTTTTGCTTATGAGTAATTGAATATGCCATTCAGTTAGCTGTATTTGGCGATATTTAAGCAGGTATTAGGGGGAGATCATATAATGAAAAGCGGTAGTCCTATTTCGAATGAAAATGATCTGGATATTTCAACCAAAAGCAATTTCTGTGAAATGTTCCGATATGCTTCAAATTCATATCCAGACAAGACAGCACTTGTTCACGGTGACAAGTCGATGACCTACAGTGAGCTTGACCTATTGTCTGACCGGATATCTTGGCGTATTACAGTTCTGGGCATTGAGAGTGGAAGCATAATTAGCATAATGATGGAGCGGTCCATGAATGCCATAGCTGCAATGATTGGAGCCTGGAAGGCTCACTGTGCCTATGTCTTCATCGATCCCAGCTATCCAGATCAGCGAATAGAGTACATGCAGAGTGAGTGCAACTCCCCTCTTACCATAACTGATTCATTCTTTGAAATGCTTGAATGCACTCCTCAAGACTCCGAAGCTGCATATTATGATGATAACCTTGCCGTCGTCATATTTACCTCAGGCTCCACTGGAAATCCAAAAGGAGTCATGATTAGCCATAGAAATGTGGCAGAGCTTGCCAAGAGCCACAAATTCCTCAATATGGGTACGAATGACATATGCGGGTTGTTTGCCAGCTTGTCTTTCGTGGCAGTATTAAATGACATATTCACCATATTGGCACTAGGTGGAACAGTAGATATAATTCCATCAGATATCCGCAAGAATATCAGAGCCCTTGCAGAACATTATAAAAGCCACAATATAACATTCACATTTCTACCACCACACATGGCTTCAAAATTCATACAAATCGATGAAGACAACACTTCATTAAAGACTCTTGTAGTAGGAAGCGAACCGACCCGCAACCTTAAAAAAAGGCACTATGATATTATCAATGTCTATTCCTCATCAGAAACTTGCAATTATTCGACTACCTTCCATATAGACTATGAGGCCAAGACATACCCTATAGGCAAGGTCAAGGAAACGCTAAAATGCTACATACTGGATGAGGATGACAACATTGTCCCCGAAGGAAACCCAGGCGAGATATGCATAGCGGGTCCCCAGGTTTCATTGGGCTATCTCAATAATCCGGACAAGACCTCCCAGCAGTTCATTCTCAATAGGTTCTCGGATGAGCCAGGTTTTGAAAGAATCTACAAATCAGGAGATATAGTCAGGATGCTTCCTGACGGCAATATGGAATACATCGGCCGAAAAGACTGGATGATGAAAATCAGAGGATTCCGTGTAGAGGCGACTGAAGTGGAGAATGCAATGCTGAAATTCCCAGGGGTCCTTGAGACATCAGTTAAGGCATTCCAGGATGATGGTGGCACAAATGTGCTATGTGGCTACTTCATCGCTGAGCAGAGTGTTCAATCCCACGATTTCCTTGATTTCTTAAAAACACAGCTACCTGCCTATATGGTTCCATCAATATTGATACAGATGGAAGACTTTCCCAGGAATTTCAACAACAAGGTGAACAAATGCGAGTTACCCGAACCAGACCTTACTTCCTCAAGAACCAGTAAAGCATTGCCTATGACTCATTGATCTACTTACTTAAAAATCATATCAGGACATGTTAATGGGCCATCTGACGATGGCCCATTTGCTGGTTACAAATATCTAGTTGCAGGTGGTCCCCATATCTGCTGCAATATATGCGCCGGTTATTATGCTTGAAGCATCTGATGCAAGGAACAAGGTTACAGCTGCGATTTCCTCAACAGTTCCTAGTCTCCTGAGTGCTGTCCTCTTTTCAATCTGCTCCTTTACCTTAGGAATCTCCAGCGCTGCCCTGTTTATTGATGTTGGAACATATCCTGGACAAATTGTGTTAGCTGTTATCCCATATGGTCCCCACTCCATTGCCATTGTTTTTGAAAGACTTACGACAGCAGCTTTTGAAGAACAGTAAGCTGCAATATTCTTTGTCCCAACAAGGCCACCAGCAGACGAGATGTTGATTATCCTTCCTCCTGTTCCCTGCTTTATCATTTCCTTGGCAGCAGCTGCAGCTCCAAAGAACAATCCTTTTACATTTGTGTCAAAAACAGTATCAAATTCGTCTTCAGACATTTCTACGACTCTCTTGGTTATACCCATTCCGGCATTGTTTACCATTATATCGACTCTTCCGAACTTCTCTACAGCCTTCCTCACCACTTCTTCAATTTCATCCTTGACTCTTACGTCCGCCTTTACTCCAAGTGCCTTTCCCCCTGCGTTTTCTACCTCCTGTGCAACCCTGTCACAATCCTCCTGGTGTCTGCTGCATAATACGACACTCGCTCCGAAATGTGCAAGAGTCATCACCATACCGTATCCAAGACCCATGGTTCCCCCTGTCACGATGGCCACCTTACCGGTCAGGTCAAGGCTTGGCATTGATAAAGCTGTTGTTTCTACACTCATGATATTTTCCTCCTTGATTTGTTTTTCAGCTACACTCGCTGATGCTTCATGTTAGCTCTGTATATTATTACAGCAATTTACATGCCAAATAGCTTCATTTTATGAAAGCATGCAAAATTCGCTGAATTTCGTATATACCTTGGACTTTTTCCGGCTAAAAGATATTGTCAAAAAATGTTAATCTACTCATTGGCGCTTTCTGTATCTTTTATATACAATATCAGTTGATTTAAAGGATAAATCTGTATATAGTTTATTCAGTATTGCCAAACATCCATTTAGGATCTTGAAAAAACCATTACTTTCAGATAGGAATTCAAAACAACTTTTTATATATTTGCAGAGACTTAATTAATTCTAAATCTTTTAATCCACCCTGCTTAACTTAATCACCTCAATATTTATCAGGTTTATCTCGATTCAGCTGCCCAATATGATACATTAGCCAAAAAGGCTGGTTTTAGAACCCAAGTTGGCATTATTTCAAATCAAATTTACTTTCCTTCAAAGATTTTCAGGATGATGCCCCCAAGACAGGCGAATATTTTTGGCACACTAATTGCTTTACCAGTGTCAAAGGTAATATTCGTTCCAGAAAACATGCGGGGAGGGATTCATCGGACATCAGGCACTTTACTAACCGGATTATCATTTCTAACTAAAATTTGAAGGAGGCAATCATGGTAGGAGTCATTGGAGTAATCGCGTCACTGGTATTATTAATGCTTATAGTCTACAAGGGGGTCGGAGTAATTCCCGCATCAATCTTGTGTGCACTCGTCGTAATCGTATCCACAGGTGGAGATATCTTCGGCCAGCTGGGAACAGCATTTCTTCCTGGAACAGTTGGTTTTGTCAGTTCTTATTTCTTTCTGTTAAGCACAGGAGCTCTTCTTGGACAGGTCATGGGTGACAGTGGATCTGCAAAGGCTATTGGTAACTTCCTCGTGGAGAAGATGGGTGCAAAGAACGTCATGATGATAACCTGCATAACTGCAGCTATCCTCAGTTACGGAGGAGTCAGCCTGTTTGTTCAGACATTCACCGTCATACCACTTGTACTTGGAATTTATAGAGATGCCAACATTCCAAAACGTTTCATGGTTGGTTCATTCGTGCTTGGAAATGGAACCTTTGCAATGACAGCTTTGCCAGGACTGCCATCACTTCCCAATCTCATTCCAACTCAATATCTGGGGACAACTCCAATGGCAGCACCAGTCCTCGGTATCGGAATTGCTATATTCATGTTCGTTTCAGGAATAACCTTTCTCAACTGGGAACTCAAGAAATCGCAGGCAAAAGGAGAAACCTTCGAGCTTAACCATGCTACTGATGACAAGTTCCTAAACGTAGACCAGAGCAGACCACTTCCAAGTACGCTCGTCGCTTTCCTTCCCTTAATAGCTACGATTGCGCTGATAGTGACAATATCAGGAAAATTCGCAGTAAAGAACAATGGTGTAAGCGTCTGCCTTGTCATCGGAGCGGCACTTACCTATATACTCAACTGGAGCAGACTTAAAGACAAGATGATGACACTCAACGAAGGATTCAGGTCAGCAGTAATTCCTCTTCTTAATACTGCCGCACTAGTTGGATTTGGAACTGTCGTTTCAAAGTCACCTGCTTTCCAGAACTTCGTTGATTTCGCAATGGGCCTCGATCTAAGTCCCTATCTGTCTGCAGCAGTTGCAATAAATATAGTTGCAGGTATTACCGGTTCAGCAGCCGGCGGGCTTGAGATATTCATGAAGGCACTTGGAAAGACCTATCTCGATATGGGACTGAACGCCGATGTCTTCCACAGACTATCTGCAGTCGCATGCGGTGGTCTTGATTCACTCCCTCATAACGGGGCAGTCAACACCATGTTCATGCTTATGGGAACAAACCACAAGCAGAGCTACTGGTATGTGTTCGTGATAATGTGCATCATTCCGCTTGTATCAACAGGACTGATTGTGGCGCTTGCGATGATGTTCTACTAATCCAGATTGTAGCTTAGATGTGTGTTTAAAATCGCTTCCCAGGAAGTGATTTTAAACACTATTAATTTAAGGTGATAATAGTGTTTTCAAGGGGTTGATATTGATGAAAACCAAATTGACACAGATGCTTGGGATAGAATATCCGATACTGTGTGGAGGTATGTATGGACTTTCTGAAGCGACGCTTGTATCTTCAGTATGCAATGCTGGCGGCCTTGGCTTCATAGCAACCGGTCACTTTACCGGGAAAGAGATGCTGCGAGATGAGATAAAAAAGACTAGGGCGCTTACTGACAAACCTTTTGGGGTTAACATATCGCTGCTCAAAGAGTCAAAGAGCGACCTGAGTCGTGATTTTGTAGATGTTGTGATTGAAGAAAAGGTTCCTGTTGTCGAGACTGCAGGCAATAACCCTTCAGAACTTATAAGCAGACTTAAGTCTGGTGGAGTCAAGGTACTGCATAAGGTTGTCACGTCAAGACATGCAATTAAGGCCGTCGAAGCTGGTGCTGATGCAATAATACTTGTTGGATATTCTGCCGGTGGACACCCTGGTATGGAGGAGGTATGTCTTTTTGTAAACCTGCCTGAAACTATAGAAAGTGTAGATGTTCCAGTAATTGCAGCAGGTGGTATCGCTACCGGCAAGGGAATGGCATCAGCAATAATGATGGGAGCTGATGGAGTACTTTTGGGATCAGCTTTTGCAGTTACAGAAGAGTCACTTTTCCACAGGAAAATCAAAGAAAGAATAGTTGATTCGAGATCTACGGATACAGCCGTAGTCTTTAAGACAATTAGAAATGCCTTCAGATGCCTGAAGAATGACCTTACAAAAGAAATCCTTGAAAAGGAAAGGCAGCAGGCCACTCCCGAAGAACTTCTGAAATACCTGAAAGGATTCGATGCGCAAAAAAGCTACCTTGAGGGAGATATTGAAAATATATTTATTCCTATAGGGCAGGTTATTGGCCTTATAAACGACATACCCACATGCAAGGTTCTGATAGACCGAATCATATCAGAATATGAAACAATTATTACTTGAAAATTCAAAATCTAAAATAAAACTTGAGAGGTGAACCACATGAATGAAGCATTGATAGTCCTCGAGCAGGTTTCAATCATAATGCTGCTCATGGCAATAGGATACATATCAATAAAACTTAAGATAATGACTGTCCCCTGGTATGAAGGTGTAGGAAAGTTTACAATCTATATCGCACTTCCTGCCTTAATATTCAGGACTATTACCAGCCTTGGAGGCAGAAGTGCCGTACTTGGCAGCATTCCTGCGGTAGTTGCCTCTATCGCACTCATACTCATCAATTTCGGAGTTGGCAAATTTGTCGCACGTATAAGCGGACTCAAAGGAAGAACAGCAGATACACATCTATCAGCCACTGCCATGGGCAACCTGGGCTACATCGGACTACCCATGGTTGCTGCGCTTTACGGCAATGATGGCCTGCTCATACTTTCTGTATTCATGATATTCGACGTCATGCTTAACTGGACGGTTGGGATTAACTTTATGAATCAGGATAAGAACCAGCCTGTTAACGATGTCCTAAGGGGGTTAATAACCCCGCTTAACGTGACTCTTGTTGCCTCTGTTACATTGCTCATGCTTAACATAAAGCCTTCGGGTCTTGTGTTTGATGTCATATCCGGACTTGGAAGCACGACAAAATATTGCTCTATCGTATATCTGGGAGCAATGCTCACCGTAGTTGATTTCAAGGGTGCACACAAACAGGTTTCGCTATACATCCACACGCTAGTCAGACTGTTCCTGTTTCCGATTCTCGTATATATGGTTGGAAGGAATTTCCTAGATCCCGTCGTCGCAAAGACACTTGCGATAATAATGGCCTTGCCCACAATGCCCTCATTCCCAATATTTGCAAAGGTCAAGGGCGGGGATGAGCAATACGCGGTAAAGGTAACCTTCGTAGGCACGCTAGTAGCCCTTGTGACAATCCCTCTTGTTGTCGGAGCAATGTCCATGACATGGATCTAGAAAGCCATTTTTATTAACCAACTTTGTTAGCTATTTGTCATTTCAAACTGTAGGAACATCGTTCCCAGATTGAAATTCAGATAGCTATTTTTTTAAATTTGGTGTGAATCTGATGAAATCGTCTATAAAGTACCATAAACCAAAACAAATCATCCTAATTTATCAATCTCTACCTATGAATGTATACATTGGAAACATATTAAGCCAGCAGCAATCATGTATTTTGTATAGATGATATACGCAAATATGTTTAAACTTGCCTTATTTAGTTAGAATATTAACAAATTGAGCGCTTTTCATGGATGGCATGATATTTGCTATATAAGATTCTGAGCAAGTAGATTGATTTTAAGGAGGAAGACTTATGTTTGAAAAGAAGCATGAAATGATAAGGAAGCTTGCGAGGGACTTTGCCGAAAAAGAGATAGCTCCATTTGCACAGGAAATCGACCAGACTGGTGAATATCCTGAAGAGCTGAGGCAGAAAATAATTAAGTGCAAGTTCCACGCTATAACCATTCCGGTTAAATACGGCGGCTGCGGTGGGGATTACCGTTCTGCTGCAATCGTGACCGAGGAAATCGCAAGAAAATGTGCAGCTTCGGTTACACAGATAATGCCAAACTCCCTTTCAGGATCGCCACTGATGCTCTTCGGAAATGAGACACAGAAGCAGAAATACCTTAGAGGCATGGCAGAAGGTACTATGATCGGTGCCTTCGGCATAACAGAACCGGGAGCCGGTTCTGACACTGCGTCAATTACAACAACAGCCGTGAAGGATGGAGACCACTATATACTTAACGGAAGAAAATGCTTCATTACAAATGGCCCCATCTGTGATTTCATAACAGTTTTTGCTAAAACCGATACGAAAGCAAAGGGCGTAAGCGGAATAAGCGCATTCATAGTGGAGTCTTCATGGGAAGGTTTCTCAAGAGGCAAGATTGAAGACAAGCTAGGTATAAGAGGTTCGAAAACATGTGACATTGTGTTTGAAAACGTCAGAGTTCCTGCTGAGAACCTGCTTGGCAAGGAAGGACAGGGCTTCAAGATATGTATGGCTACCCTAGACTCTGGAAGAATAACAGTTGCTTCCCAAGGTCTTGGCATAGCACAGGGAGCACTCGACGAAGCAGTCAAGTTCACTAAGGAACGAATCCAGTTCGGTAAACCAATTTCCAAGCTGCAGAATACTCAGTTTGAAATTGCTGATATGGCCACTCAAGTACAATGCGCAAGGCTCTTGGTATACGATGCTGCCTATAAGAAGGATTCCGGACAGTCATATACCAAGGAGGCAGCCATGGCGAAGTATTTTGCAGGAGAATGCTGCAACGATGTTGCTTACAGGTCCCTCCAGTTCCATGGAGGTTACGGATTCATGAAAGATTACAATATCGAGAGAATATACAGGGATGCGAGAATCGTATCAATTTATGAAGGTACGTCGGAAATCCAGAAGCTGGTCATTTCAGGAATGGTCCTGGACAAATAAAAATTAGGAGGAAATCATGAATATCATAGTTTGTGCAAAGCAGGTTCCAAACACGAATGAAGTGAAGATAGACCCCGTTAAGGGGACTCTCATAAGAGACGGTGTGGAGAGCATATTGAATCCCGACGATGCCAACGCCCTGGAAGAAGCACTTAGGCTCAAAGACAAGAACAAGGATGTTAGTATTACTGTATTATCAATGGGGCCACCACAGGCAGTGGAGATGCTTCGCGAGTGCCTTTCAATGGGTGCTGATGATGCGGTACTGGTAAGCGACAGGGCATTTGGAGGCGCTGATACATGGGCCACATCCAATACCATTTCTGCAGCAATCGATAAGATAGGGAATTTTGACATAATCTTCGCTGGAAGGCAGGCAATCGATGGGGATACTGCTCAGGTTGGTCCTCAGATAGCCGAAAAGTTAGGTATTCCTCAGGTTACATATGTGCAAAGTTTCACAGTCAATGGGAACGAGGTAACCGTACAAAGACAGCTTGAGGATGGTTACGAGACGATCAAAGTAAATACCCCTGTTCTCCTTACTGCTGTCAAGGAACTCAATAAGCCAAGATACATGAGTGTTGACGGTATCTACAATGCCTACAGCAAGCCAATACCTGTCTGGGGTATCGAGGATCTGCCCATTGACAAGGAATTGGTTGGGCTTAAGGCTTCACCTACCAGAGTCTTTGCTTCATTCACCCCTCCGCCCAAAGGTAAGGGAAAAATGCTGGATGGCTCCGTAGTTGAAAAGATAGCATTTCTAATTAATGATATGTCTGAAAAGAATGTGATATAGGAGGCTCAGTTATGGAAAATAAAATCAACGATATAAGCCAGTACAAGGATGTCTGGGTTTTTGCAGAACAGAGGAACGGACATATTGCACCAGTCGTCATAGAACTTCTCGGCGAAGGAAGAAAGATAGCGAATGAAACGGGCTCCAGCCTTTGCGCGGTTGTCCTTGGAAACAATATAGGAAGTGTAGTTGCTGAGCTTGCCAGATACGGTACCGATATCGTCTATTCTGCTGAAAGTCCTCTGCTTGAGAATTTCACGACAGATGCGTATACTAAGATCATCACTGATGCCATCAGAGAGTACAAACCAGAAATCGTGCTTTATGGCGCAACCCATGTAGGGAGAGACCTGGCACCGAGAATAGCTGCAAGGGTCAATACAGGACTTACTGCTGACTGTACCAAGCTTGAAGTTGATCCTGTTGACAAGAAGCTCAAGCAGACCAGACCGGCATTCGGAGGAAATCTAATGGCCACTATAATATGTCCTGACCATAGGCCTCAGATGTCTACTGTAAGGCCGGGTGTCATGGAACGTGCAAAAAGAAGTGAGACAGCAATCGCAAAAGTGGTTAACCTCGAAATTGGGCTGACCTCATCAGACATAAGAACCAAAGTTATCGAGATAGTGAAAAGCAAACTTAACCTTGTCTCATTGAGCGAAGCAGAAGTCATAGTATCAGGCGGCAAAGGGTTAGGTAATCCTGAAGGATTTAGTATGTTACGGAAGCTCGCTGACACTCTTGGTGGTGTGGTAGGTGCTTCTAGGGCCGCAGTGGATGCAGGCTGGATCGAGCACTCACATCAGGTCGGTCAGACCGGGACGACAGTAAAGCCAAGAATCTACATAGCATGCGGAATCTCCGGGGCAATTCAGCATCTTGCAGGTATGTCTGATTCAGATATCATAATAGCAGTCAACAAAAATCCTGATGCCCCAATTTTCAACGTGGCTGACTATGGTATTGTCGGTGATGTCAATGATGTGATTCCTGCACTTACTGATGCATTTGCAGAATTCAGACTGCAGGCTGCTAACTAAGCATATGAAAGCATAGAAACCTGGCGGATAATACCGCCAGGTTTCTATGCTTTCATGTATTTCAGGAATCCGTTCTCAAGGATACGCCTGATTCTTCCCGTCTCAAACAGGTAATCAGCATATGGCTTGAACATTCTTTCTATCACAAGATGCTTCTTGATTGTACCTACGTTGATGTAGAACTCGTTGACCGCTGCCTTGAAAATATCCTCCATGGTCATTGGCTTGTCGATAAGGTTATATATTATCTCAATCCTTGCCATGCAGCCTTCAATATTTTTCTTCGCAATATTATAGATTTCATCGCTGGATCCCCTGTGGGAAATGATGTACTTTTTGAAGCTGAAATCCTGGATGGCCTTCAGTGTCTCGAGATAATCCGGGACTGAGTACATATACGGTAGCTTCATTCCTGAAAGGACTTCAATGCTTATTATTGCATCACCAAGATAAATAACGTCATCAGGTGTAACTATGCTCATATGTGATGTTGTGTGACCCAGTGTCGGTATGAACCTGAAGCTTTTCCCGCATATGACGACTGTCGTGTCCTCAGGCGGTACCTTAATATCAGTCTTGCAGATCAAATGGCTGAACCTCTCATTTATGTCCGTCATTGAAAGATAAGGATTCATGAACTTGAGGTTCAATAACGTTGTTGTCAGTATGGCATCAAGCTCAGGCATAGCTATGATACACCCATACTTTTCACGGAAATAGGCATTGTTTCCAGTGTGGTCCACATGTGAATGTGAGCATGCGATACCAGCGACCCTGAACCCTCGTGAAAGCAAGGCAGCCTCGATAATATCCCGGTCTTCCTTGTAGCCGGAGTCTATAAGGACTATACTGCCCGTACCAAGGTCGTAGAATGGGATATACTGGTCCCCTGTATCAATTACGTAGGTGTCCCCTAAAATATGGATGATATTTGCATGCTTAGTGTATGATGCCATTTGGAACACCTTCCTCTGTTATTTCCTTTTTCTCTGAGTCTTCAGCGGCTGCTCAGCATAGTAGTACTGGTAGTAATAACCATAGTAGCTGCTTTCGTTGACATCCAGGTTGTTGAGCACAACTCCCAGTATCTTTGCATTAACGTTCTCAAGGAGTTCCTTTGACTTGATTGCAGCGTTCCTCTCGGCAGTTCCAGACGACACTACAAGTAGATATCCGTCAGTATAATCAGCCAGAAGCTGTGCGTCTGTCACTATTAGAACCGGCGGGGTATCTAAGATTATGAAGTCAAACTTTTCCTTCATATCCTCTATGAAATGCTTCATCTTAGCTGATCCCAGAAGCTCCGAAGGATTCGGAGGCCTTGTACCTGCTGTGATTATGCTGAGATTCTCCATGGCAGTTGGCTTAATTGCGTTCTCTATGGTTACCTCACCAGCCAGGAGGTTTGAAAGCCCCACAAGGTTAGATAGATTGAAAATCTTGTGCAGCATTGGCTTTCTCTGGTCACAGTCAATAAGGAGCGTTTTTTTTCCGGACTCTGCAGTTACGACGGCGAGGTTTGAGGCAATAGTCGACTTGCCTTCCCCCGGACCTGAGCTCGTAATGCTGACAGTCTGGACGCTCTTATCGAAGGATGAGAACTGTATATTCGTCCTAAGTGTCCTGTAAGCTTCCGCAATCGGCGATTTCGGATTGCTTACGGTAATGATATCAGTTTTTTCCATTATCTCTCTCCATTGTTCCAAAATTAGATATTCTTCCTTATTATCTGGAAGACGCTTCTCTTTACTGGCAGTTCAAAGTTGGATTCAATCTCTTCATCTGCAATCATGAGCTCCGCATTGTCGAGAGCATAGTCCTCGAATCTTCTGTCGATCCTGTAGGCCTTGTCGAACGCAGCAAGCAGGCCTGTAGGTCTTTTGGTGCTGTTGTGTGCGTCAGAACCCAGGAAATTCGCTATTCCATGCTGTATCATTGCAGTCGCTGTCTTCTCCGCGGCTTTTCCTGATGATCCAGTAATGCTTCCTGAATTTATCTGAAAAAGACAACCTTCCCTGATGAGCCTGTTCAGGATACTAAGGTCATCCTGCACATACCTGTATCGCTCAGGATGAGCTATTACCGGAACGACTCCAAGTATTCCCAGCTCGTAGACCATATCAAGGCAGCTGTCAGACCAGCTTTCGGGAGGAAGCTCCACAAGCATATATCTCGATCCGTTTATTCCCCTTACCGTTCCATTCTTGTAGAGTTCAACGGCACTGTTGTCAAGCGTGAGCTCCTGCCCGGGGTACAGCTCAATTTCAAGTCCCATGCTTCTTATGCTTTCCTTCAGGGTGTTCATGTTCTCAAGCATGGTGTCGTATCCGACCTCATATCGGCCCTTTGCATAGTGCGGTGTGACGATTATCCCGTCAGTCCCCTCCTGTATGCATTTTCTGATCATCTCGTAAGAAGTCTCCAGGTCCCTGGCTCCATCGTCAAGCCCTGGAAGCACGTGGCTGTGAACGTCTAGCATTCTTTCGCCTCTTGTCTCCATTATCCTCAGCCTCCTTGGGTATTATGCCTATGACCGGCAGGTCAAGATATCTCGCTACGTCATCTTCAGATTTGATTGTATTGTCGAGATACTCTATCACAAACACGAGTCCCAGTGACCCCATAAGTCCGATAAGAAAGGCTATCGCTATGTTCATCTTCTTGTTCGGGCTCACAGGAGTTGTCGGGACCTGCGCCCTGTCCATTATCTGTATGTCTCCTCCAGTTGGAAAGACTGTCTTTGATGTCTCAATGAATGCTCCCGATACCGCCGTGGCGATCTGGACAGCTAATGAAGGGTCTTCGCTCCTCGCCTTGATCACCATGATCTGCGTATCAGACTGTGGTGTAACGGTTATTGCAGACTGCACATCCTTTGACGTGAATCCTTCTCCAAGCCTTACTGCAGTCTCATCAGCAACTAGCTTCGACTTTGCAATCTGTATGTATGTCTGTACAAGATTCTGGTACATGACTATATCCGAATATACCGTCTGCTCAGTTCCCTGAGGTCTTCCTACGATAATGCTGGTCTGAGCCTCATATACTGGCTTAAGCACGAAAAAGCTTACGATTCCGGAGGCTAAAGTACATAAAAGTGTTATAATAACGATCAGCTTCATCCTTTTCCTTACCATGTAGAAAAGGTCTCGCAAATCAAGCGTCATTTCATCTTCCATCGTTCAATTCCTTTCATTCTTAATACATTTACTCTTCATTCTACCATAGTTTCATTGTTTGAGTAAACCATAAATATATTGAAATGTAATGATGTTAAATAAATATCTATCCAAATCCAATTGACATACAAACTAAAACACCCGGCATAATTACCAGGTGTTCGAAGACTACCTATTTTAATTTTGTGACACTGACCTTGGACATATACTCGAAATACTTTACGATTGCACTATGGTCTGTATTGTCATGCCCGTCAGCTTTCAGTGACTGCATTATTTCCATGATTTCTGCTGTGAATGGCATAGGAGATCCGATTTCATGTCCAGCATCCAGGGCATTCTTCAGGTCCTTTATATGAAGGCTCATCTTGAAGCCCGGAGTGAAGTCACCTGACACCATCTTAGGAAGCTTGGCATCAAGTACACTTGAGCCTGCACTTCCTGCTCTGATAGCCTGATGGACCTTTTCAGGATCAACTCCTGACTTGACGCAGAAGGCGATGGCTTCTGAGACGGCAGCAATGTTCAGTGCGACTATCATGTTGTTGGCAAGCTTTGTGGTATGCCCTGCGCCGACAGAACCTACAAGTGTCACTGTCGACCCCATTGACCTGAGTATGTCATGGCACGAGTCGAAGACATCCTGTTCTCCTCCGACCATGATTGCAAGGGTTCCGGCAACAGCACCAGGCTCTCCTCCGCTTACAGGCGCATCCATCAAGTCGATTCCCTTTTCCTTTAGCTTCGCGGCTATCCTCTTGGTTGCCACAGGGGATATGGAGCTCATGTCTATAACGACCAGGCCTTCCCTGCCGCCTTCAACAATTCCATTTGTTCCGAGCGCAACTTCCTCAACCTGTGGTGAATCAGGCAGCATCGTTATTACAACATCACAAAGGACTGCCACCTCTTTTGGAGAATATGCCTGCACCGCACCTTCACTTACGAGCCTCTGAACCCTCTCGTTGTCATGGTGGTTGTATACTACAGTTTCAAATCCGGCTTTCATGGTATTCCTGCACATCGGTTCACCCATAATGCCTATGCCGATAAATCCTATCTTCTTCATGCTTATCACTCTCCCAATAATCTATAAGGCTATTATACAACCTTATCCAATTAGATTGCCACATTTTGACATTCTGCGCCATTATTCAAAAAATAAATCGATATCCATTTATCTGGACATACCATCTCATATGATGAGTTCATTATCATTTTGTCCATGTCATGGTCCCGCGAGCTCACTCCTTAGCGGGGCCTTCCAAGATAAGAGGCCGCGGGAAACCGCGGCCTCTTTAAGTCATATTCCCAGGAGCTTCTTGGCATCTATATATGCTGCTATTCCATCTGCTACCTTCTTTGCTTCCTTCATGGCCCTTACTACAGTCGCAGGCTCATGTACAACATCACCGCCTGCGAAGACCCCGGCAAGCGTAGTCATGCCGTAAGGCTTCTCTCTTGTTATTACATAGCCCTTGTCACTAGTCTCTATACCTGGCGTTGTCGAAACTATCCTCTTAGCAGGCCTTGATCCGATAGCCAGAAGTATGATATCAGCATCAATGATGTCTTCAGCACCTTCAGTCTCCACCACAAGCCCGGTGACCTTTCCATCAAGCCCCGCGTAAGCCTTGGGCTGTGCAGAAAATCTAAACTCGACTCCGTCAGCGATTGCGCCTTCATATTCTCCCCTTGTCGCCGGCATGTCCTTTTCGGTTCTCCTGTATGCAACTGTGACGGATCCCGCACCGAGCCTCTTTGCAGACCTTGCCGCATCCATGGCCACATTGCCTGCACCGACCACCACAACCTTGTCGCCCGGATTGATCAGAACCTCATCAGCGGTTACTTTACCTTCTCCCGCCATGACAACCATCCTTAGGAAGTAGCTCGCCTGCTCTATTCCGCCATTTTCACGTCCAGGCAGCTTCAGGTCCTTGGACAGGTTCGTTCCGGTTCCAATGAAGACAGCATCGAAATCAGCATTGAACAGCGTCTCAAGAGTGAAGCTTTCACCTGCGGTGACATTTGTTATGAATGAGACTCCCAGAGAGGCTATCCTGGCTATTTCCCTTCTTACAACATCCTTGTTCAGCCTGAACTCCGGTATGCCATATAGAAGCACTCCGCCAGGCTCCTCCTGAGCTTCATAGACCACAACATTGAATCCCTGCCTTGCCAGGTCTCCTGCAACGGTAAGCCCTGCCGGACCAGAACCTATTACAGCTACCTTACCCCTTGTCTTTGCAACAAGCGAATCAGATATTATCCCTGCCTCGTAGTCAAAATCAGCCACAAACCTCTCAAGCTTTCCGACCCTTATCTCCTTGCCTTTGGCATGCAATATGCAATGACCTTCGCACTGCAGCTCATGAGGACATACTCTGCCGCATATGGCCGGAAGGTTGCTTCTCTCGGATATTATCCGCCTTGCAGTACCGAAGTTTCCCTTCGATACCTCTTTTATGAATTCAGGGATTGACTGCTCTATTGGGCACCCCGTCTTGCACAGAGGTTTCTTGCAGTCAAGGCACCTCTTTGCCTCGGCTACAGCCTCCTTTGGCGTATAGCCTAAGTTTTCCTCTTCGAATCCGAACCTGTTGTCCATGTGGCTTCCTCCTTTGAATAGAGAGGAGAAGACTAAATCTTCTCCCCTCCGTATGTCGTTGAAATATTGTACTTCTTTATTTTCCTCCAGAGTGTCGTAGTGCTTATTCCAAGTTCTCTGGCCACAGCAATCCTGTTCCCAGAGTGCTTGTCGAGCAGTGCCACGATCCTTGTATACTCTCCAGCCTCAGTGTAGGGTTTGATCTCCTCAACGTGTGATAACCCGTTGGACTGAATTGTACCATATTTCTGCGACTGGTCAATAGGAAAACTATCCTCGATATGAAATCTGACCAGTTCCTCAGATATCACCCTTTCAGAGCTGATGGTGACTACCTTCTCAACAAAGTTCTTCAGCTGCCTTATGTTCCCATACCAGTCATATTCGCTCATCAGCTTTCTTGCGCCTTCACTGAAGGTCACGTTCTTGTTGAGCTGAACTGAGTACTCCCTGGTGAAGAAATCTGTAAGCACCAGGATGTCTTCCCTTCTTTCCCTGAGTGGAGGAATATGGAGTGAGAGAATATTAAGCCTGTAGTAGAGGTCTTCCCTGAACTTCCCCTGCCTGATGAGGTCCATAAGGTTCTTGTTCGTCGCAGCTATGATCCTTACATCTATTGGGGTGACCTTGTCGTCTCCAACCCTCATGATGTTCTTCTCCTGAATTACACGAAGAAGCCTTACCTGGCCGTAAAGGTCCATTTCGGATATCTCATCCAGGAATATGGTGCCTGTGTCCGCAAGATGGAAAAGACCTCTCTTGCCTCCCTTTGAAGCCCCTGTGAATGCCCCTTCAACGTATCCGAAGAGTTCACTTTCAAGAAGGTTCGATGGAAGGGCGGCACAGTTCACCGCAACAAACGGATTGTTCTTCCTGAGGCTCTCATTGTGTATGCTCTGGGCAAAGAGCTCCTTGCCTGTCCCAGATTCGCCTGAGATGAGGACAGTGGAGTTGTTCTTGGAATATTTCAGAGCCATATCCTTAAGGCTTCTCATCTTGTTCGATATTCCGTGGATGTCCTTGAATGTGTACTTGGCTATGTGACCTTTAAGATAGATCTCTCTCTTGATCTCTGCAGCCATATCCTCAATCTTCTCTACTGGCGAGAATGAGAATATTACACCCTCCACCTTACCATCAACATTGATTGGAGCGAAGTTGGCGATATATACAGTCTCGTCGTGGGTCAGTATGGTGCCGAACACCTCCTGTCCCTTCTTTACCTTAGCCAGGTCAGCAGAATCTATTTCGGGGATTATATTGGTTATCCGCTTGCCAATGGCATTCTTGTCCTTCGTCCTGAAGCTCTCCTCGGCATTGTGGTTGAATATGGTGATTATTCCGTTGTTATCGGTCTTTATTATTGCATCAAAGGAGTAATCAACCACAGCCTTGAATTCAGCGCTCTGCTTCTTCTCAATGTCCAGGGCCATTACAATTTTCTCTGCGATTTCAAATGCCTGGCTTATTGAATCTTCAGTTGATTCCAAAAAGAGACACGGTACACCAAGCCCTTTGGCATAAGTGTTTACTATGTCTCCTCCGATTACTGCATCAGCCTTCTCACTCACTGCCCTATCGACTGCAGGCAGAAGGTCATCCCTGTTATTCACAAGGTATGTCTTGACCTCTACACCAACTATGTCTCCAAATATCGTAATGTCCGTGTACATGTTCTCGAAGCCTATGAAAGCAAGCTTAGGCCTCTCCTTTTTAAGAAGCTTTTTTGCTTCATGCATGAGCATAGCGATTTCCTGACCGGTTATCCTTATTTCAACCAAAGGTATTCCAAGCCCGGAATCTTTTATCATGGAAACATGGGTACCCCTTGCAATGACAACGTCATAGCCCTTGTCCATGACTTCCTTGGTCATTTCAACAATTTTATCTGATGTCGAGAGCTGCATGAGGACCTCAGCATCCATCTTCTTCACGATACCTTCTGCAAGCTCAATCATCTCTTCCCTGGGTGCCATAAATGCTATCTTTGCCAAGTCCTCACCTCCCTCTTTTATTACTATAATAGAGTTCTCTTTAGCTTATGTCAAAGACTAGATTCAGATGAGCTCCAATTCCTTCAGGATCTTCCTCAGGCTCTCTCTTTCATGCTCTTTAAGCGGTCCTACAGGTTCGTAGCAGCATCCGACATCAATTCCCTGCATTGCCAGGCCTTCCTTGATTACTGCCGGGAATGTTCCAAGGTTGAAAGCTATCCTGAGCGGAGCAAGCTTGAACTGTGCTTCAAGTGCACCTTCCCTGTCGCCTGCCATATACTTGTCGTAAATGTCGGCAGCAATCCTCGGTGCCACGTTTGAGCATGATGCTATTGCACCTGATGCTCCGTAGCAGAGAGCTGCGTATATCAGTGTATCTCTGCCCATCATTACGTGGAAGTCCTTGCCTTTTGTAAGTCTCAGATATTCCTCGGTGTTAGTCATATCGCCTGTCGAGTCCTTGACTCCAATGATGTTCTTAACATCAGCAAGCTTTGCCACAGTCGGAGGGAACATGTCCACGCCTGTCTTGGGCTTGTTGTTGTATATGAGTATAGGAAGGGCTGTGCTCTTCGCTATTGTCTCATAATGCCTGATTAGGTCTTCCTGTGTCGGGGTTATGAACATCGGGGTAAGTATCGACAGAGCATCAACCTTGCATTCTTCTGCAATTTCTGTCAGCCTTACTGCTCCCCTTGTTGTTATGTGGTTGACTCCGGCATAGACAGGAACCCTGCCCTTTACCTCGTCAACTGTTATCATGAGAAGCTCCCTGTATTCATCGTCTGTCAATCCATAGAACTCGCCTGTCGTTCCTGCAGGAAACACTCCGTGCAGCCCGTTTGCGATCAGGTGATTGATCATCAGCCTCAATGCCCTCTCGTCAAGCTTACCCTCTTTGGTCAGGGGGGTCACCAGAGGAGGTATGACGCCATACGGTTTAAAATCCATTTTCATTCCATCCTTACTTACCAAGGCAAAAGCCTTGTTGATTTCTTATTGTGCCTACCTGACCAGACAAGGCTTCTTGTTGTCGAACTTCCAGTCCTTGATCAGGTACTGCATTGCCATGGAGTCATCCCTGGCCCCAAGACCCTTCTCAAGATAAAGTTCATGGGCCTTCATTACCTTCTCCATATCGAGCTCTATTCCGAGTCCCTTCATGTCTTTAGCTATGGTAACCTCGCCATCGACTATCTTCATGGCATTCTTGGTAAGGTCCTGTCCATCCTGCCATATCCAGTGCGTGTCTATGGCTGTGATGTTTCCTGGTGCCGCTGCTGCTGCATGGCAGAACATGGCAAGGGATACATCGAAGTGGTTATTGGAGTGTGATCCCCAGGTCAGCCCGAATTCATTGCACATCTGCGCAACTCTTACTGATCCGGACATGGTCCAGAAATGAGGGTCAGCAAGTGGAATATCCACGCTGTGGAGAGCTACTGCATGGGACATCTGCCTCCAGTCAGTCGCGATCATGTTGGTAGCTGTAGGAAGTCCTGTCCTCTTCCTGAACTCTGCCATGACTTCCCTTCCGGAGAATCCTGCTTCTGCTCCGCATGGGTCCTCAGCGTATGCCATTATCCCGTGCATATCCTTGCAGAGAGATACCGCTTCCTCAAGTGACCATGCACCGTTTGGATCAAGTGTTATCCTTGCTTCAGGGAATCTCTCGTGGAGTGCCTTGATTGCCTTGATTTCCTCTTTGCCGTCCAGTACTCCGCCTTTTAGCTTGAAGTCCTGGAATCCGTATCTTTCCTGAGCTGCCTCAGCAAGCCTTACTATGGCTTCCGGAGTCATCGCCTCGAATCTTCTTACAGCTTCCCAGTCGTCCTTGAACTCATCCTCGATGAGGTAGCCAAGATCAGTCTTCTTAGGGTCTGCTATGTAGAACAGATATCCCAGTGCCTTTACCTTTTCCCTCTGCTGGCCGTCACCGAGAAGTGCCGCTACCGGAACCTCCAGGTACTTTCCGAGAAGGTCCAGGAGTGCAGACTCTACTGCAGTCACCACATGAACCGTAGTCCTCAGGTCGAAGGTCTGAAGGCCTCTGCCTTCCTTGTCCCTGTCCTTGAACTTGCTGAATATCTCATTCATGACATTCTTGTAGTTTCCAAGCGACTGTCCTACGACAAGCTCCCTTGAATCCTCAAGTGTCTGCCTGATCTTTTCTCCGCCCGGAACCTCTCCCACTCCCTGGTTGCCTGTGTCATCCCTGAGGATTACAAGGTTCCTAGTGAAGTATGGTCCATGGGCACCTGAGAGGTTTAGCAGCATGCTGTCATAGCCCGCTACCGGAATGACTGTCATCTCTATTACTTTTGGAGTCATTTCGCTACCTCCGCCTAGTTTCTTGTTACTTCGAGATTGTTGAGTTTCTCGTAGTACTTGACCAGTGCTGAATGGTCCTCTTTCTCAAGTCCGTCAGCCTTAAGCCCGAGCATCATCTCCATTACCTGCGAGGTAAGAGGAAGTGAAGCTGCCAGCTCGTGTGATGTATCAAGAGCATTCTGAAGGTCCTTGATGTGGAGCTCTATCCTGAAGCCAGGGTCGAATCTCCTGTCCAGTACCATTGGAGCCTTCGCATCAAGCACTGTGCTTCCTGCAAGTCCGCCCCTTATTGCCTTGTATACAAGCTCAGGGTCCACTCCTGCCTTCTTTGCAAGAACGAGAGCCTCGCTCATTGCCGCTATGTTAAGAGCAACGATGATCTGGTTAGCAAGCTTGGTTATGTTGCCTGCGCCGATTTCTCCAACATATACAACTGATCCTGCCACCGACTTCATTATGTCGTAGCACTTGTCGAAGGTTTCCTTGTTTCCGCCGACCATTACTGACAGAGTGCCGTCGATTGCCTTAGGCTCTCCGCCGCTTACAGGTGCATCAAGAAGGTCTATGCCGAACTTGGCAAGCTCTGCGCCAATTTCCCTGCTTGCGAGTGGAGCGATTGAGCTCATGTCGATGACTATGGTGC
>DIWI01000086.1:32701-41605 GCA_002428415.1 Clostridiaceae bacterium UBA6110 | reverse complement strand
CAGTAACCAACAGATACAACTCACCGCTCATAGATGTAACTGGAACAAAGATCTGGGTCGGAGGACCTGAACCGAGACCTGACATACAGCTACAGCTGTTCAGGCAGATAGGGGCAGGACCTAAGATGGCTGTAGGAGATCCTGTAACGCTTATGGATGGGACAACCACATATAAGTGGGAGGATGTACCTCAGTACGACAACGACGGAGTTCCTTACATGTACACTGTGGATGAAGTGACTGTACCTGAAAACTACAGCAAGGCGCTTGATGGAATGGATGTTACAAACACATACCATTCACCTCTGATTGACGTTACTGGAACCAAGATCTGGGCAGGCGGACCTTCACCAAGACCTGATGTAGAGCTTCAGCTTTACAGGATGATTCAGGGTGGAGAAGAAGAAGCTGTCAGGGATCCGATAACCCTTATGGATGGAACCACTGAATACAAGTGGGAGGATGTTGAAGAATTCAATACTGATGGAATTCCATACATCTATACGATCATGGAGGTTGAAGAGCCAACCAACTACAACAAGACAGAAGATGGAATGACAGTTACCAATACCTATGTTACTCCTACAGGAGATGTGACAGGAACCAAGATCTGGATGGGCGGACCTAGTCCGAGACCTACAATAGAGCTTCAGCTCTGGAGGATGATACCTGAAGGAGAACCTGAAATGGTAGGAGAGCCGGTTGAACTGCCGGACGGAACCTCCGAATACATCTGGGAAGATGTGCCTACAACCGATTTTGATGGAATACCGTACACCTACTATGTAGAAGAGGTAGTGACCGGAGAGAATTACGAGAAGATCGAAGAAGGCATGGAAGTAACAAATGAATATGTATCACCTAAGACCTATGTGACTGTAGAAAAGATCTGGGTTGGCGGACCTGAACCAAGGCCGACGATCTATATCCAGCTTTACAGGAAGATAGCTGATGGCGATAAGATGATGGTTGGAGATCCTGTGGGCCTTCCAAGCGGAACAAATGAATACACCTGGAACAATCTGGATGTTACTGACTACAATGGCAACCCATACATCTACAGTGTAGAAGAAGCTGCTGTGGCAGGATACGTAAAGGTAATCGAGGGATTCGAAATCAGCAATACGAGGATCAAGGGCACCATAGAATTCCACAAGCATGACGATTCGAATATGCCTCTTGCGGGAGCGGTATTCGGACTCTATGCAGTGACAGACACGATGTTTGCAATACCTCTCAAGACGGCTACAAGCCTTGCTGACGGACTGGTCAGGTTCACTGATGTCGAGTACGGAGAGTACAAGATAAAGGAAATCAGCGCACCTGCTGGATATGAGAAGAGCGAGCTTGTGATACCGGTAGCTGTAACTATGCAGGGTGAGACTGTAGTAACAACTCCTGCGACCGTGGTCAATGTAAAGATCATGGGAGACATAACACTTAGAAAGGTTGATTCTGTAACTGAAGAAGTCCTGGCTGGAGCCAAGATGGTGATCAAGGACAAAGCTGGTACTGTAGTATTCGAAGGTACCACAGGGGCGGACGGACTACTCAAGGTCAAGCTGCCATACGGAGAATACATAATCTCTGAGGTAACAGCGCCTGAAGGATATGTCCTTACAACCCAGACCTACAGCATCAACGTAAACAAGAGCGGATTGACATTCGATGTAAGGATTCCTAACACTGAGGAAGAAGAACTTCCGCAGACAGGCGGAATCCCAAGCGAACTCCTGTATCTCATGGGCGCTATGGCCATCATAGGCGGAGCGGTCCTCATGAAAGGCAAGAGGAGAAGAATAGGCTAAACAAGTGACACAGCCACCCCGGAAGGCTCAGCCTGTCGGGGTGGCATCTTTTTACGCAAATTCAGACAATCAATCTTCGGGGTAAGGTGCTAACAATAACTGAGTACACTTCAATCTTTTTACTCAAGGTTAATTAATAAATCCATTTATTGCGGTTTACTTGGATGATGCGAATACGCAAACTGTAGAAAATGCAATATTGATGGCAAACATTGTAATGTTATGTGTTGATCTTCTGTGAATTGCATATATCGCAGAAAGGATTTCCTGGCATAAAGCGTATAAATGGATAGGGCAAGAATACTCTCTGAAGAACATAGATAATAAATTATAGAACAAATAGATATTTAAATAGATTATGACATTAATAAAGAATTTTACTATAGTTAAAATAAAATGTCGAATATTCAAAATTGATTAACTGATATTAATATATAGAATAAGTAATGATTTGATAAAAATGTTGATACAAAGTGTCCGAATTATGTTGAATAAATACAAAAAATGCATAATATGTTCACGGCGTTGAAATTGAAAAGGTTAAGCTACAGTGATAATATGAACTTAGAGATATATGCAAATATTAATTATATTAAATGTATCTTTAGAAATCGATTTTTAATGGCGAGGAACCGGGCTTTATTATCCTGAAAGGAAAACGTGATGAAGAAAAGCCTGGGAACCTTGAGGATACTCAGGGTTTTTGTATTGTTACACATTCTGATATATGAAAGTCTTTGGAAGGAGGCTTAACCATGAACAGGTTCTTAAAGAAGCTGCTATCGCTCACCGTCGCATTCATGATGGTATTTTCACTAGTAGCGACAAAATCTGCGCTTGCAAATACGGGTTATACGCTTGAAGGCTGGCACAAGGCTAACAGCTTGTGGACGACAGGTGCCATAAAGGGATATATGGAGCTTGACTGGGTTGACCTGAAGTTCGGTGTCAACAGCTATGATGGAATACCGACGGAGTTTACAGTTGAACTGGATTACAATAATGGCGGGATAATTGGCTATGAGCATGCAGGATACTTCGTACTTTATGAGGGACTGGATGATTTCACTCCAGGTAGCGAGCCTGCTGAGATAGTTGGAGGCTACTCGATCACGACACCTGTCGTAGTCGGTGACATCCTGACATTTACGCTTAAAATCGAAGACATCGCGAAATTCGTCGCAATAGAGGAATTTACGCTGAAATTTAAGGCTCAGCTTTCCGACAACGCAGCAGAATGGCCAGGCGCGAGCCTGCAGTACAGGCTGCTCGGAGCTGACAAGACAGTATCAATGATGAGGAATGACATAATATATCTGGGAGACCTTACAATAAACAAGGTGCTTCTTGACGCAAACGGCGATCCTCTTGCAGAGGCAAGAGAATTTGACATAGTCATTACCAGCGACAATGGAACACCTACAATGTACAGGACAGTAACCAGTGGCTCACACATTGTAATCGAGAACCTTGAACCTGGAACCTATACTGTTACCGAGCCAGGCTACGGAGACCTGTATGAGGTTACGATAACCAATGACGGAGTGATTGAATTCACCGGGGATTTCCCTGACGCTTCTCTTACGATAACGAACAAGATCAAGGTAGCGCTGATAGATGTTACAGCTACAAAGGTATGGGTAGGCGGACCTAGTCCAAGGCCTACAGTATCATTCCAGCTGTACAGAAGCATATCTGGCGGAGAGCCGATGGCTGTTGGTGACCCGAAGGACCTTCCTAATGGAACCACAACAGTAACCTGGGAGGATATGCCAAAGACAGACCCGGTAGGC
The DNA here is from genome assembly GCA_002428415.1 of Clostridiaceae bacterium UBA6110. Lineage (GTDB taxonomy): Bacteria > Bacillota > Clostridia > Clostridiales > Clostridiaceae > Youngiibacter. The sequence continues at coordinate 38,004 of DIWI01000086.1, read as the reverse complement.
AATATGTACACCTATACCGTAAAGGAAATCGGAGTACCTGAGAATTATGACAAGGTTGAATCAGGACTTATGGTAACCAATACCTATGAATCACCGCTGATTGATGTAGAGGGCATGAAGACATGGGTCGGAGGACCTGTTCCAAGGCCTGACATTTCGCTTCAGCTCTACAGGCACATTGAAGGCGGAGAAATGATGATGGTTGGCGATGCTGTTGTGCTGCATAACGGCGAGACAAGCCATCTTTGGGAGGATTTGCCAAAGACCGACGGAGACGGCAAGCTCTATATCTACACGGTAGACGAGGTTGCAGTTCCTGAGAACTATGTGAAGACTCTTGACGGACTTGAGGTAATAAACACCTATGAGCCGCCTCTGACAGACATAATGGCTAAGAAGACATGGGTAGGCGGACCAGAAGAGAAGCCGGACATCATGCTTCAGCTTTACAGGAGCATTCCGGGAGGAGAGCCTGTAAAGGTAGGACCTGAGGTTGAGCTTGAAGGCGGATGGACAGGATATACCTGGTTAGACTTGCCGACAACTGACATGGATGGACATCCATACACCTATACCGTTAAGGAAATAGGCGTACCGGAGAACTATGAGAAAGCTGAGGAAGGCATGGAGATCACAAATGAATATGTATCTCCAAAGACCTATGTGACGCTGCAGAAGATCTGGGTAGGCGGACCGGAGGTCAAGCCAAGCATCCAGGTTCAGCTGTACAGGAAGATCGCAGGCGGAGAAGTTATGCCAGTTGGAGACCCTGTTACGATACCTAACGGAACTGTAGAATACACCTGGAACAATCTGGATGTCACAGACTTTGATGGACACCCATATACCTACAGCGTTGATGAAGTAACCGTACCTGGATATGACAAGCTGGTCGTCGGCTACACCGTAACGAATACAAGGATCAAGGGAGACATAGAGTCCTACAAGCATGACGAACTGCATATGCCTCTTGCAGGAGCAGTATTCGGACTTTACAGCAAAGCTGACACAGGCTTTGCGACACCTCTCAAGACCTCCACAAGCCTCACAGACGGGCTTGTATGGTTCAAGGATGTAGACTTCGGTGAGTACAACATCAGGGAGATCAGCGCACCGGCAGGCTATGAGAAGAGCACCATAGTAATACCTGTAGCCATTACGGAGCAGGGAAAGACTGTAATACCTACACCTTCGATGGTAGTGAATGTCAAGATAATGGGAGACATAACGATCAAGAAGATAGACTCAATTACCAAGACAGTCCTTGCCGGAGCAAAGGTTGTAATCAAGGACAAGGCCGGAACTGTGGTGTTTGAAGGCACAAGCGGTGCAGATGGACTCGTGAAGGCAGTGCTGCCAGTAGGCGAGTACATTATATCTGAGATCCTTGCACCTGAAGGCTACGTGCTTACGACCCAGACCTATTCAATAAAGATTGACAGGACAGGGCTTGTATTCAATGTAGAGATACCTAACACCGAGGAGGAAGAGCTTCCTCAGACAGGAGGCATACCAAGCGAGCTGCTGTACGCTCTTGGAGCATTAGCAGTAATCGGTGGAGTTCTCCTTATGAGGAGAAAGAGGACCTGACAGATTTAGATCCCGGGGCCGCCTGAAAAGGCGGCCTTTAAATTGCAATGAAATTAGAACCGGATTGTTAACTGTTAGTAACCTTCACAAGTATCCATGTTCTATAATTAAATCATAACAAGTGCCAAGGTAATACTTTGGTAATTGCCATAATATTTCTATGGTAAAGAAAAGGACCTATAAGAGGGGTGCAAAAGAATGAAAAAGATTATAAGGACAGTGGGAATGGTGGCTTGTCTATCGCTTCTGTTCGCATGCGGCGCAAAGCCTGCTACGCCAACCACAGCTCCGACAAATGCTCCTACTTCAACAAATTCGCCATCAACTCCGTCTGTGCCGGAAACACCTGAGACTGTTTCAGTGAAGGACTACTTCCCGTTTGAAGGCGATGTGGAATATATCTTTGAAGGCATGGGCAATGAGTATGCAACATTCACGAGGACAGTCGATTACATAGACGGTAACAGGATACAGATAAGGGACAACAACGGCGGAACAGAAATTGTGAAGGTGATTGAAGCAACAGAGGATGAAGTCAGGATAGTTTATTCAAGGGCCGAGACGTACTTCAGGGAAAGCTTCCTGAAGAAAGATTCAGGAAAGCCTGAGATACTGCTGAAGGCACCGATAACCAAGGGTACAACATGGATGATGCCTGACGGCAGGAAGAGCACAATAACAGGGATAGATGTAGTCGTAAAGGTACCATACGGGGAATACAAGGCAGTTGAGGTTACAATAGACGGAGCAACCGGAGATACGATCAACTACTATGCTAAGGGCGCAGGACTTGTAAAGACAGTTTACAATCCGGGAACCGACGAGGTTTCATCAAGCCTTAAGACAGTAACGAAGAACAAGCCATATACAAGGCTTATGACCTTCTACGTCACTAATGTTGACGCGAAGCTATTAAGGGTCAACAAGGAAGTAACCTTCAAGACCAACAGCATAACAAGGACCATACTCCAGGATGTTTACAAGGCAGTTGGAACCGAGAAGAACTCCAACATACTTAGTGCTAACACCAAGATCAACAGCCTGTACTTGAATGACGACGGCATGGTATACATTGACCTTTCAAAGGAATTCGTTACAGAGATGAATGCGGGTTCTGAGTTTGAATCGATGATACTGCAGAGCGTTGCTAATACCTTCGGTGACTTCTATGGTGAGACAAGGGTAATGCTGACAGTAGATGACAAGACGTATGAATCGGGGCATATTCTGCTTGATAAGGACGAGTATCTGAAGGTTGACTACAGCAAGGTAATTGAACCATAAATTTCATATTACGCAGAAAGCCGGACCTGATAACAAAATTGCCAGGTCCGGTTTTATTTTGCCCAATACTTGCTGGTGATTGAGAGATCATAGATCGTATTCAATTAATCCATTTCCAGTCTCCATCGCCAGCACAAAGATCAAAATGACATTTGGCAATTCCGAGGTCGATTTTTGCGCCTATTCCTATCCCGGCCTTTGCTGATACCTTGTTTCCATCTAAAGTGAACAGGAACTTTTGCTGATTGAAGGATGTTGGTGCAAATCTGGCACCCTCCATGCCGCGGCGGAACCAATCCGGCATATCTCCGTTTACTCTGCTCAGCTTTTCAACTGATTTCATATCATGAGGCACCCCATGCGTATCTGAATAGCCAAATGCGATAATACCGACCAGCTTTTCGTTATCCTTCAATTCGTACTCACATTTCTTCTTGCTGTATGTGTTAACCACCCAGCAGGTACCAAGTCACAGCTCAGTGGCTTTCAGGACTACCTTCTCTCCATAGTAGCCTATCTTTTCGTCCAGATCATCTGTCTTATTTCCGACAAGCACTACATAGTTTTTTGCATTGCTGAATTTCCTGAGGTGTGACTTGAAGCAATCAAGTGCGTTCGGTTCTTCAAGCACCAGCTTAAAATCAAGTCCGCTTTCCTCGTTGCATTTGCTTATGAATGATTGAATAATACCGGCGGTTTCAGGATCAATTTTTCTGTCATTGAAAGCCCTTACAGAATGACGTGATTTCATAATTTCCATTATATCCATGACAATTCTCCTTCAGATATTTAGCTGTTCTATGAAGCTAAGCTGCTGTCAGAATCGGCAACATCCTGAGGAAACAACCTCTAATAGCTGCAGTTGCATGGTAAGCAAACCAGCGTCCAATTTGAAACCACAAAGTAAACAATGCGATAATAAAAAAAGGAGATGCTTTCAGGTTATTCTCAGGTTCTCGCGCAACCCTCACTTACTAATCACTTCTATATTAATAATTTTACTCTTCTGTTTGACAAATTTCTATCATGCTTAAATTTTTTACAATCGTTATTCTCCATTCATATCCTCAATCGTATCTACAGATGTTTCCTTCTAAGGTGAAAGAATTGGATTACCGGAAATTAGAGCGTATTTCTGCCAGATGAAGTTCACGGGCTATGCGCGTAGCATTTGACGCGTTGCTTTTTTGTCGTTTGGGCGTAAATCGTGCTATAATTAAGAAAATTCAGTTGTCTGGCAGGCGTGTCGCAGGCAGGCAAATATCGGAAGGCGGGATCAACATGAACTATGTTTTCATATCACCCAATTTCCCAAGGGGCTATTCAAACTTCGCTGTAAGGCTGAAGGCAGAGGGCGTAAATGTTCTGGGGCTTGGACAGGATAAGTATGACGAATTGAACAACGACCTTAAAAGAACCCTGACGGAATATTACAGGGTAGAGAATATGGAAAACTACGATGAAATGCTGAAGGCCATAGGGTACTTTACGCATAAGTACGGGAAGATCGACAGGATCGAGTCCCACAATGAGCACTGGCTGATGCAGGATGCAAGACTGCGCACTGACTTCAATGTACCTGGACTCAAGAGCTGTGACATGGACAAGATGAAGTACAAGTCGAAGATGAAGGAAGTCTTCAGGTCATGCGGTATTCCGGTAGCAAGAGGCGCTGTCGTGAAGGACGAAGAGGAAGCTATGGTCCTGGTTTCAGAATATGGCTACCCCGTGGTGGTAAAGCCAGACATGGGAGTAGGCGCTCAGGATACCATGCTCCTTGTAAGCGACAGGGATGTTTCGGACTTCTTCAGCACCAGGGCAGGAAAAGAGTATATCCTTGAGGAGTATATCGAAGGCGACATACACAGCTATGATGGCCTTGTCGACCAGGATGGGGATGTTGTATTCTCTTCAAGCTTCATATTCAGCAACGGGATAATGGATGTAGTGAATTCAGACCTTGATATCTTCTATTATTCACAGAAGAATATTCCTGATGACCTTGAAGAGATGGGAAGAAAGGCTGTAGCAGCCTTCGGTCTTAAAGAGAGGTTCTTCCACATCGAATTCTTCAGGACAAAGCTTGGAGAGCTTGTAGCCCTTGAGGTAAACATCAGACCACCCGGAGGCTACTCTGTGGACATATGGAACTTTGCCAATGACATCGACATGTACAGGCAGTATGCTCAGGTGGTGGCAAGAAACACATATGATGCGATTCTTCCTGGAAAATACTACTGTGTATATACAGGAAGGAAGCTTACAGCCAATTACAGGAATTCAGTGGACGAGGTGGTATACCGGTATAATACAGGGATACTTTATCATGGAGAGATACCGAAGATACTGTCCAAGGCGCTTGGAGATTACGCATTCATATTCAGGGTCGAAGAATTCGAAGACCTGAGGGAAAGGGTGAAATTCATCCT
>DIWI01000086.1:0-32696 GCA_002428415.1 Clostridiaceae bacterium UBA6110 | reverse complement strand
GCAGGAACCTTAACAGGGACATCGAATTCAAGAGCTACGGACATGCCGGGAAGCCGATGATAGTATTTCCGTCATCAGGAGGAAGGTTCTACGAGTTCGAGGACTTCAAGATGATAGATGCCATATCTCATCTCATAGACAGAGGGCTTGTAAGGGTATTCACACCTGATTCAGTCGACTCTGAAAGCTGGTACAATTACGGACTGCCAAGCGAAGAGCGGGCAAAGCGCCACAACCAGTACGACCTATTCATAGTAGATGAGCTTGTACCTCTTATCAAGGAACAGACTGGCTGGTACGGCGGATTCATCGCCCACGGCTCAAGCATGGGTGCATTCCATGCGCTTAACATCTACCTCAGGCATCCGGATGTGTTCGATGCCACAATCGCACTGAGCGGTATCTACGATGCCAGGTTCTTCGTAGGAGAAGACTTCGGCTACAACGTGTACATCAATTCTCCGGTAGATTACCTGAAGAACATCGACGACCCATATTATCTCGACAGGTACAGGAACGGAGACATCATAGTATGTGTCGGCCAGGGTGCGTTTGAGGCTGAGTCCATAAGGGACACCAGGCTTATCGGAGACATATTCAGGGAAAAGAACATACCTGCATGGGTAGATTTCTGGGGATACGAAGTGGCACATGACTGGCCATGGTGGAGAGTCCAGATAGTTTACTTCCTTGAAAGGCTCCTGGAATACAGGGGAATGGTTTAGGACAATTTAAATGCCAGCTGGGAGCATCTATGCTTACAGCTGGCATTTTTGATTTTTTACAATTTCTCATGTAAGTTATCCGATTAATCTGTATACAGCTAACCTATCAAGGCCAGTGCTGAGAAATAGATTACAGGCACCAGAAGTGATGGCAGCATGTTCGAGATCTTAAGCTTCGCATCCAGCACCATGTTCAGGCCAAGCCCCAGGATCATGAGTGATCCTGTTGAAGCGAGTGCAGTAATAAGCTCAGGGGTCATGAATGGCTTCAGTATCCCTGCAAATATGGCTATGGAGCCCTGGTATGTGAAAAGTGGGAGGGTTGAGAGCATGACTCCAGCTGCACCGATCGTTCCTGCAAAAACTATGGATGATATTCCGTCCAGAACAGATTTTGCAAAAAGCGTGGTATGGTCTCCTGTAAGCGCAGACTCTATCGGTCCGATAATTGCCATGGATCCTACGCAGAAGAGGAGAGTAGCAGTCAGGAAGCCTTCCTTGAGACCGCTTCCTTCATCGGCCTTCAGCATGGTCTCAAGCCTCTGGGACATCCTTTCCAGGAAGCCTTCAATATCCAGAGTTTCTCCGATAACAGTTCCGATGGCCATTGAGACTATGAGAAGAAGCGGATTCTTTGTCTCGAGTACTCCTGCAATTCCTATATAGATTACACAGAGCCCGAGGACCCGAAATACGCTTGCTGATGTATTCTTGTTTATCTTTTTCTTGAATATGAATCCTAACAGGCTTCCGCCTAATATCGCCGCTACGTTGACGAAGTTTCCCAGCATCATGTGACTGACCGCCTTCCTTTGTTTTGCATCTTTATACTTACCAATGTATTATATCACAGCAATTCCAGAAATAATTGGTATAATATGCAATTCTGTACAAGTTCTGTACAAGTCTGCATAAGGGTATAAGTGAAGCTATCCATATTAAGATGAAAATATGCGAGGCAGCTGCGACATATCGAGTCGGATAAAGATCAATTATGACTAATTGGGTTTTTATTGCTATTGTTCATGGTAATAACCATTTGACACAATATTGACCTGAATCACCATGCCCGTGGTAGAATGGACAGAGAAGATTTTTGGAGTTGATGATTTGAAGAAGATAGTATTTCTTGATATTGACGGCACGCTGGTAGAATACAGGATAGGCAAGGATAAGGTATCTGATGCCACGATAAGGGCAATAGAAGAGATAAGGCAGAAGGGCGGGAAGGTTGTCCTCTGTTCAGGAAGGGCGCTTTCTATAATGGACGACCATATCAGGAACCTGCCTGTGGATGGATATGTGACCTCCAATGGAGCATATGCTGAGATAGACGGTGAGATAGTGCATAATGTGAGCCTTACGGGTGATAGACTTGCAGAGGTACTTGATTTCCTTGATGACAACAAGATCATGTATGTTGCAGAAACTCAAAGGTATGCATACTACAGCCATCTGGGAAACAAGGAACTGATGGAATATGTTGCAATGGCAAACATGCCGCAGAAGTATGCCAAGGATGCGAGGGTCAGAGACTACCAGGGTATAAACATGTTCATCATGTTCATAGATACCAGGGAACAGGAGCAGAAGGCTAAAGATTTCCTGCGCGAATTCACCTTCATCAGGCAGACAGGCTACAGGGCATACGACGTACTGTTCACCTCAAGCTCAAAGGCAGAAGGCGCACTGGCTGTAAGAAGACACTTCGGTGAAGACCATGAGACTTACGCATTCGGTGACGGAATGAATGACAGGACACTTTTCAGCGTGGTAGATGTAAGCATTGCCATGGGTAATGCATGCGATATTCTGAAGGAAGAGGCTGACCACATAACAGAGGATGTGGACAAGGAAGGAGTGCTGAAGGCTCTGGTGAGCCTGGGTCTTGTTTCACCTTAGCTGGGCTGAAAATGAACAATTCAAAAACATGAAGACTGTATCAACAATTGGCAGTTTTTACCGAATTTAGTACACTTTAATGTGGGCAGACCTTTATTGAAAATGGATTTCACAACAGAAATCCTTGTAAATGAAGATTTGCCCATTATTTTATCCTATTTCTGCAATCGTAGTAATTATTGACTTTTGCCATAAATTAACTTGAAAACTAACTTTCGTTAATATATTATCAATATATAAGGAAAGTTGGTGGACTGAATGGATGCAGCAAACAGGACTAGTTTTGGAATTAACAATTCTGACACATATCATGCTCTGAGGGAATCTGAACTCGAGAATCTTCTCGAAGAGGTGGACCCTGAGGGCTTTATTCCCATGAAGTGCAATGCCACCTTCATAATTTCGGAAGACCTCAGGATAACGCATGAGGAGAAGAAGGACATAGCAAGACTTCCAATAATCAGGGATACCAGGGTTAACCAGAAGCTGTCAGAGAATACGCTGCTTGGCTGTATATCAAAAGAAGCCAGGGACAGAAGGAAGCCGATAACGAGGAGACTGAACTCCGGAGCCATAGCATGTGCAGTTCCTGTCTTTTCAGCAGGTTATATGAAGGGGATAGTTGTCTTCTTCTATACTGAACTCAACGAAGACGACCTTGTTGAGAGGATTGGAGAGATAGCTGATACGACGCTCAATGACGCTTATCTCAAGGCTCAGGGCTTCGACAAGGCGACACCTCATTCAAGGGAATCCCTTGCCAAGGATGCACCGATAACCCTCGAGGAATATGAAAAGTTCGCCATCATCAATGCAGGCGAAGCTCTCAAATGGAACATCTCGAAAATGGCCAGGACACTTGGTATAGGGAGAAACACCCTTTACTACAAGATGAAGAAATATGAGATAGGCTAAGTGTTCGAAAAATGCACTGTTGCAAGCTGAGATGGTTCGTTAATTAACGATTTATTTACAATCATGTTAAAAAAATATCTATAAATGATGATATACTAATTTCATGGATAAGCTCCCATATCCAAGGGTAGTAATACCCCTACCCTTTGTAACTATACTGTTTCCCTGAAAAAGGACCCCGCAAGGGGTCCTTTCTCATTGGTCCGGAATATATTCCGGTAATTTATGTATGAAAAATAAGAGAATGTATGAAAATGGCTTTCCTGGCTATTCTTCAGTTGAAATCAGGTTGCTGAAATACCTGATTTTGCCTTCAAGGACATCGTCATAGAATTTTTGTTTGGAATCTATGTATTCAATGGATTCGGTAAGTTCTTGTATTTTATCCACCAGTATCTTTCTCTGTGCATCAAGCATTGCTTTCCGATCTGGTATAGAAAACTCTCCAATCAGACAATGATCGAGATATATCTTCATGTCATTAATGCTCATTCCGCATTTTCTGAGGCAGATAAGGCCATCTATCCAGCTTACATCCCTCTCATCAAATATCCTGTGGTTGTTCTTGTCCCTTTTCACATTTGGTATCAGGCCTTCATTGCAGTAAAACTTCAGTGCCTCATAGGTCATCCCGACTCTTTCGCTGGTTTCCTTCATGGTATACATACAATAACCTCCAAAATTCCTTATAGGTATTGACCGGTAGTAACTAACGGGGATTATAGTTGAAGTGTAATGTAAATTGCTCTGAGAATCAAGGAGGATATGAAATGGATCATGTTATTCTGAACAATGGTGTTAAGATGCCGCTTATTGGATTTGGAGTTTACCAGATTCCAAAAGAGGATTGTGAAAGGTGCGTTCTGGATGCGATAAGCATCGGCTACCGTCTTATAGATACTGCCCAGTCATATTTCAATGAGGAGGCTGTTGGCAGCGCTATAGAAAAGTGCGGAGTCCCCCGTGAAGAGCTCTTTATAACTACTAAGGTTTGGATCGATAATTATGGTTATGAGAAAACAAAAAAATCCGTTCTGGAGTCAATGAGGAAGCTAAGGACAGGATACCTGGACCTTGTACTTCTGCATCAGCCGTTTGGAGATTATTATGGCGCATACCATGCTTTGGAGGACCTGTACAAGGAAGGCAAGATCAGGGCCATAGGAGTAAGCAACTTTTACCCTGACAGGCTATCTGACATAGCAGCCTTCAATGAAATAGTGCCTCAGGTCAACCAGGTGGAGACGAATCCTTTAAATCAGCAGATAATGGCTCAGGAAAACATGGTCAGGAACAACGTTCAGATTGAAGCCTGGGCTCCATTTGGAGAAGGAAGGAATGGAATCTTCGAAAATCCAGTCCTGAAGGAGATAGCTGAGAAGCATAACAAGAGCGTAGCTCAGGTGATCTTAAGATGGCTCTTCCAGAGGAAGGTTGTAGCACTTGCAAAATCCACCCACAAGGAAAGGATTCAGGAAAACTTCGATATTCTAAGCTTTGAGCTTTCAGAAAAGGATATGGAAACAATAAAATCCCTGGATACCGGAAAGAGCCTGTTCTTCTCGCACCAAGAGTCAACCACGGTAGACCTTTTCGTTGAGCTTATAAAGAAGAGAAGGGACCTGATGTAGGACTTTCTGATGTATAGCAGAATTCTAAGGAAAGTGAGATAAGAGCCTTGCAAGCCGTGTTGGTTTGCAAGGCTCTTAAGTTAGTAACACTTGTGGCTACTGTTATGCTGAGAAACATTCAGTATAAATTCATTTCCTGATTCGGCACAACGGTTATCGAAATACGAAATAGGGAGCTGGTTTTCCAACCTTCAATCTATTTGCATTTTTGAGCTGCAATCAAAATCATATTTATTCGATTACTTTCGAATAAATGAGTATTAATTACTTTTTTTGGTTATGTTCGTAAAAATGATCAATACCCTATTCAAGTATCTCATCGAGCACACGGCCGACAGTGTCATACAGAACTGTCCCCATAGCTTTCGCAAAGGTGGGACCTTCGTCTATGAGTGACATTGTTGGTATCACTATGTTTTTCTTTATACCCTGGCCCATCGCAAAGAATACAGTCGTGTAGTTTTCCTTGTCAGGTGAGAAGCCATGTGTCGATACACTTTCCTCGAACCAGCCGTCTACAGCGGGCGGGACTGGAGCTACTGCGGGCTTGTCGATATCTGGCAGGAACTTGAATCCAGAAGCTGCCTCCAGCATGAATGCTGCATCGCGGCTTGCACCCAAATCAGCTGCCTCATTAGATGTATAGACCTTTTCGATGCCATATGAGGGGAGCGATTCGAGCTTCCTTAGAATAGCCTCTACCTTGGCATATGTATCAGTATCGTTTTTGTCCCTGATATGGACATATGAGGATCCGTCGAGGGTCTGTGCATAGGCCTTCCAGTCAATAATCTTTCCACCTATTGTATTTATCAGGCCTTTGTCCTTGAATATGGAGTTAAGGTAAATTATGTTCTTTACCGGAAGCTGGTCATGGTCTCCCAATACGAACAGCGTAGTGTCCTCCATGAGGCCTTCATCCTCAAGGATGTCCAATATGTCGGTGAGTCTTCTGTCATGCCTCAGAAGGGCTGAATCAGCCTCTTTGGAGGCATATCCGTAGTGATGCCTCATAGAGTCCAGGTCCACGTAATGGATCATTAGAACATCAGGCTTCTTTTCCTTTATTGTCCAGAGTGCGCTCTGATGCACAAAATCATCAAGCATAGGCTGCTTTAAACCTTGCCTGGTCTTTCCAAACATTTTTTGAAGCAGAAGGAGATAATCTGGAGTACCGTTTGCCAGTGAAACTGCAATCTGGTTTTTCCACGGCCTATTGGCATAAATCTCAGGCATGTTCCATGTAATGCCTGATTTTGCTGTAACCGGCCAAAGGAGCGAAGCTACTGTCATTCCTTTTCGGAGAGCTGCATCATAGAAGGTATCAGTCTTGATATGGTCTCTTGTCCAATGCCAGTCGGGATCTTTACGGCCAGGCTGAAGCAGCTGGTTTGAGGTTACACCGTGGTTCATAGGAAGCATCCCGGTAGAAATGGAGCAATGGGCAGGATATGTAAGGCTGGGATATACGCTCCTGACATTTTCGCAATAGGATCCATCCCTGTATAGCCTTGAAAATCCCGGCAAATTCTTCAGGACATCCATGTCTCTCGAAGAAAGCGCATCAAATGAAATTATGACGAAACGTCTTTTTCTATCTCTTGTTTCCATGTGAACCTCCTGGAAAATCTATATCATCACTTTAAAGAATATCATGGAATTGTAAACTATCTCTGAAGTACAATGATTATATGGGAATTATAAGATCGATGGAATTAAGAAACTCGGAGGGAAATATGGTTAAGATCGGGAACAGCTGGGATCGTGTACTAGAAGGAGAGTTCGACAAGGAATACTACCTGAAGCTTCGGGAATTCCTGAAGGAAGAATACAGGACAAGGGTGATTTATCCTGAAATGAATAACATATTCAATTCACTTAAGCTTACTTCGTATGAAGCAGTAAAGGTGGTAATCCTGGGCCAGGACCCGTATCATGGAAAAGGACAGGCTCATGGACTGGCATTTTCAGTGCAGAAGGGGGTGCCAAAACCTCCATCCCTCCAGAACATATTCAAGGAGCTGAAGGATGATTTGGGCTTTCCCATTCCAGACCATGGGAACCTTGAATCATGGGCCAGGCAGGGAGTGCTTCTGCTCAACACGGTCCTTACAGTCAGAGAAGGCCAGGCCAACTCACACCAGGGCAAGGGATGGGAGATATTCACAGATACCGTGATCGGCCATCTGTCCAAAAGAGAGGACCCTGTCGTATTCATCCTCTGGGGGGCACCTGCAGGCAAGAAGGAGGCGCTGATAGACAAAAGGCACAGGATTCTTAAGTCAGTCCATCCAAGCCCTTTGTCAGCCCACAGGGGATTTTTCGGATCGAAGCCATTCAGCAGGACCAATTCCATTCTCAGTGAAATGGGGAAGTCACCTGTGGACTGGGAGATAAAGGAATGAATATATTTGTGGTTAGATTATACTAAATTCAGTACTAAAGGGACCTGGAATTGATCAGTATATGGATTATATATGCACACGTATTAGCCCGAATTTCCACCTGGCAAACAATCTGTGATGTTATTTATTATATTCAGGGGAATGGTGAGAATGGGCAGGGGAGATTATGAAAAGACCTTGGCAAGGCTAAAGATCTGCCAAAAAATCGCAGAACCTGAAGCGGAGATTTTGAACGGTGAAGAATTAATAGATGGGATAGAAGTCTTCAAGAAGCTGAGAGAAGATTACTTAAAGAGATGATCGGAATCAGTAAATTTAGAACCTTCATGACTCTCTAAATTAGCGCAAATTAAAGGACAAGGCGACATTTTGAATATCGTCTTGTCCTTTAATTAATGCTATCATCCTGTTTTCCTAAAGCTCAGCGAACCTTTTCTCAACAAGCCTTTCAAGGAACTTGTGGGTTATTATAACCAAAGCCCCGAAAATGACCAGGAGGGCAAGGAAGGCTGGAATGAGAGTTGGACTGAATTTTGTGCTAAGGAAGATCATTCCGCCTCCGAATATGAAGCTTCCGAACATCTGGAACATGGAATTAAGGTTCTGCTTTACTGCCTTCTGTTCACTGTCCCATTCAAGCTTTGGCATATATACGTCGATGGCAATCGAGAACTGGTTCATGAATATTGAGGCAAGGATGAAAAGCGGTATTGAAAGAAGCACAACAATCATCGATGGCTTGAAGAGCAGGATCAGCAGTCCATAGAGGATCACCGCCGCTACTCCTTCAACATAGAAGGAGCTCAGTATCTTTGCATAAAGCTGGGTCATGTAGGGAACCGGCACGTACTTCATGAAGAAGAAGTTCTTGCCTTCCCTGGAGATCGAAGTCGATGAAATTATATTCAGTCCTCCGAGGAGCAGTCCAAGGGCTGTCATGACAACCAGAAGATTTGCGTCTCCAGTTGATCGGAGGAAGACCATTATCTCTTTAATATCCGCGCTGTCAGGACCATCGATGAGAAATGGGATGATGAAGAATAGCGGGAATATCAGGGAAACGAGCACACAGTTCATGAAGTATGCAGGGGTCCTCATCAGGAGCTTAAGCTCCTTCAGTGAATATGCAAGCAGTATGGGCTTGGAGCTGGTCTCCTTATCGAGTTCGCCTGTTGACAGCTTCTTCCTTCTTGATGAGCTGTCAAGGACACCCATGACACCTTTGAAGTATATGGCATTTCCCACGACGTAGAATACAGCCATTGATAACAGGGATACTGCTATAAGCGCCAGAAGGAACATGAGACCGCTGAACCCATCATAGGCTACCAGAGCTTCACTGGCGAGGTATGATGTGGGGAATGCAAGTGAAGTCACCTTGATCGCAGGAAGCTGCGAAAGGTCTGTGATTACCATGTTTCCGGTTGTAGCTCTTTGTGCGAGATACTGTATACCGAAGCTGAACCCGAGAGAAATGGTGAGCCCGAGCACTCCGGCAATCATATTGAACCTGTCCTTGTTCTTGATGCCCTTGCCCGCCCTCATTATAATCATCGCTATAAGAGAGGCTGCAACCATAGGAAGTACCGGTACAAATAGCGTGACAATAAGTACATACAGATAGAAGAGCGGTCCTGCCTTGTCAAGGAATCCATAGACAAGGAGTACCGGCATGAACAGCATGCCGTATATGAAATACTGGTATACAAGGGCTACAAGGAACTTTGACATCAGTATCTCGCCAGGTCTAACCGGAAGAAACAGATAGTTCTCGATATCCCTTGAAAAGAAGAAAACATTCATGACGTAGAATATGCCGAACATGAATACGGTTATACCTGATGCAGGCACAGCAAGCCTTATTATTAGCGACTGGAAGCCGTACATGCTGAGAGAGTCATACAGCAGGTATGCGAAGCTTCCAGTTGACATTCCCATGGAAAGGAAAAGCAGGAGAAAGAGCAGGATCTTGACAGGTCTTTTACTGAAGATGCTCTTCTTTTTCTTTCCGCCTAATCCAAGGTTTGAGAGTGTCTCGTCGCTTCCGAACATGGTCTTTGTGAGGTAGAATATGTTATTCATCTTTTGTCATCTCCAGGAATATGTTCTCAAGACTCTCGTTTTCCCTGGCTAATTGCCTCAGTTCCTCCATGGTGCCTGAGAACATGAGCTTTCCCTTGTTTATTATGCCAACCCTGTCGCAAAGCTTCTCAGCGACCTCAAGTACATGGGTCGAGAAGAACACCACGTTACCCTTGTCCGCATGGTCCCTCATCATCTCCTTGAGCATATACGAGGATTTGGGATCAAGGCCTGTCATGGGCTCGTCGAGAATCCATGCACTTGGCTCGTGAACGAGGGCTCCCATCAGCACTATCTTCTGCCTCATTCCGTGGGAGTAGCCGGATATGGAATCGCCTAAGGCGCTTTCCATGTCGAAACGCCTTGAAAGGCTCTCTATCCTTTCTTTCCTGACATCAACGGGAACCTGATATATGTCTCCCATGAAGTTAAGGAACTCGATGCCCTTAAGTCTCAGGAACATATCAGGATTATCCGGCACATATCCGAATTCCTTCTTTGCCTCCAGAGGATCTGTAAGCATATTCTTTCCGTTTATCGTTATCTCCCCTGAATCCTGCCTGAGAATTCCGGTGAGCATCTTTATAGAAGTGGTCTTTCCAGCACCGTTTGGCCCCAAAAATCCATAAATCTCGCCGGGATAGAGGTCGAGTGTCAGGTTGTCGACAGCCTTTACAGTACCGCCATATACCTTGGTAACATTCTTGAAGCTGATCATATCTGTCCTCCTTGAATATTCATAATCACCATATATTATACCACTACTAAAGTGCACTTTCGATTAAGTAAAGATTAAACCTGAGTTTTCACATGGTTTTCTCAAGAGTTTCAATTTGGTTCACATATGGCAGTGACTCTCTTGGTATAATTTACGTAAAGACTGGTTTTGAGGAGTGATTGATTTGAGGCTAATTGTCAACGCGGATGATTTCGGAGTGTCAAGGGCTGTAAATCTGGGAATTATAGACTGTTTCAGGAGAGGTATCGTTACTTCAGCAACCATAATGATGAATATGCCGCAGGCAGAGGATGCCTGCATGCTTGCAAAGGAACATGGGCTGCCTGTGGGGCTTCACCTTGTCATGACGTCAGGCTTTCCAGTTTCTGATGATGTGCCAAGCCTTGTTGGAGAGGATGGCAGGTTCATGAAAAGGAAGGAACAGCTTAAGGGGTATTCATTGAAGGATGTGGAGAAGGAGTTCAGGAGCCAGATTGAAAAGGCGCTCATGCTGGGACTTGTCCCCACCCATCTCGACAGCCATCACCATGTACACCTAGAGCCTGGAATATCGGACATAGTCGGAGATCTCGCAAGGGAACTCATGATCCCGGTGAGGATACACACGAAGGACCATGTTCCGGAAGGCCTCAAGGGAATTCCATCACCTGACAGGATGATAGCAAGCTTCCATGGAGATAACCTAACGCCCGCAGACCTCGAAAAGGCCATAGAGGCAGCATCGAAGTATGAGACTGCAGAGCTCATGTGCCATCCGGGATACCTTGATACCTTCGTAATGCATAACTCGAGCTACAACAGGGAAAGGGCCAAGGAACTGGATGTTCTTGTATCAGGTGAGGCAAGGGAGATAATCGAAAGGTACAAAGTGGAGCTCATAAGCTTCAAGGACCTGTAAAAACAATCAGCTTCGGAATATTCCGAAGCTGATTGTTTTTGTCGCTATTTGACTTTAATATTTGGTTTTACGAGAGTAAGGCTCTTTCTATTTCTCTTTCAGGATGTCCCTGATCTCAGCAAGAAGAAGCTCTTCCTTGGTAGGAGCAGGTGGAGCTGCAGGAGCTGCCTCTTCCTTCTTCTTAAGCTTTGCCATCTGCTTGATCATTATGAATATTACAAGAGCGATTATAACAAAATCGAAGATGTTCTGTATGAAGTTGCCGTACATGATTTCTGCGCCGCCGACAGTGGCCTTCAGCTCAGTAAATTTTGCACCGCCAAACAGAAGGCTGACAATTGGCATAAGTATGTCATTGACAAGGGAAGCAACAATCTTTCCGAATGCTCCGCCTATGATGACAGCGACAGCGAGGTCTATGACATTGCCTCTGATTGCAAAAGCCTTGAATTCTTCCATGAATTTTTTCATTTCATTCACCTCCAATTCCATAATATCACAATATATTTACATATATCAGGAACATTCAGTGAATTTACACTAAATTAATGGATACATGAGGACAGATATGCGTAAAGTGGCTGTTTCAGGCGATATTGAAGCCTCAGTGTGGTATACTTAAATGAGTGGCAGCACACAAAAGTAAAGCATTGTGTGCGGTTTAAGGCAAGTTTAACTTGGTTGTGAGAAATTAATTATCATAGCCGGACAATTCTGTCCGGATTGGAAGGTAGTGTTAGCTTTGGAGAACGGTGGAAAGGGCAATCTGCTCAGCCATATAGTCAGAGAATGGGTAATACCGATACTGGCTGCATTCATGCTTGCTTTTTTGGTAAACAAGTTCCTGATATTCAGGATCGAAGTACCGACAGGCTCCATGATACCTACAATAAATATCGATGACAGGATTTACGTGGTCAGGGTCTACAATCCTGAGAAGCTTGAACGGGGAGACATCGTTGTGTTCAACTTCGTGGAGGGAGGCAACACTCTGCTGATAAAGAGGCTGATAGGGCTTCCGGGGGACAGGGTGGAGCTGAGAAGAGGAAATATGTACATCAACGGGGAGCTTTATCCTGAAGAGTACGTAAAGAACGACCTGGAATTCACAACAGTCTTCGAGGTGCCTGAGGGCAAGTTCCTTTTCCTTGGAGACAACAGGGCTACATCGAACGATGCCAGGTTCTGGGACGAACCGTACATAGATATGGACGAAGTGATCGGCAAGGGAGGACTCAGGGTTTATCCGCTGTCTGACATCGGATTCCTGAAATAGCTATGGATTTTAAAGATACTCTTTCCAGCTGGAAAGAAGACATGATAAATGATATTTTAATGCTACTCGAGGTAGAATCCGTTGAAGGCAACCAAGAAGAGCTTATGCCAGCAGGCAAAGCAGTTAACGAAGCGCTTGAAAGGGCGCTTGAGATCGGAAGAAGGATGGGCTTTGGGGTAAGGAACCTGGACGGCCATGCCGGCTACATTGAATATGGTGAAGGTTCGGAATACGTGGCGGTTCTGGGGCATCTTGACATAGTGCCCATAGGATCTGACTGGACAAAGGATCCCCATGGTGAGGTTATTGGAGACAGGATATACGGTCGCGGAGCCATCGATGACAAAGGACCTATGATGGCTGCCCTATATGGCCTCAAGGCTATCAAGGAAGAAGGCGCAGTGCTTTCAAAAAGGATAAGGCTCATATTCGGGACCAGTGAGGAAACCGGAGGACCCGACATAAAGAACTATCTGAAGACTGAAAGCCAGCCTGTAGCAGGTTTTACCCCGGATGCGGAGTTTCCTGCCATAAACGCTGAGATGGGTATACTAATACTCAAGCTCATCAAGGAAATACCGGATAAAGGATGTTTGATCACAGGCGGAAGCGCTGTAAACATGGTGCCGGACAGGGCGAAGGCTGTAATCAGCCACGATGACGGCACAGAAACAGTGATTGAGGAAAAAGGAATATCAGCACATGGCAGCACGCCTCACAAGGGTGAGAGCGCCATTTGGAAGCTTGTAGGAAAACTTCATGAAATGAAGTTTTCAGGAGGCCTCGGTGAGACTCTTGATTTCATAAATACCTGCCTCTGCAAAGATACAGACGGGTCGGCGCTTGGAATTGACCTAGCTGATGAAGCCTCAGGAAAGCTTGTGATGAACATGGGAACGGTTAGCCTAAAGGACGGCAAGCTTGAGATAGGACTTAACATAAGATATCCGGTTACTTTCTCCAGCGAAGATGTTCTCGTTAAGCTTGAAGAAACAATGAAGCTAAATGGCTTCAGATTGATCCTGGAGCATGAGGACAAGCCTCTTTATTACCCTGTTGACCATGAGCTGGTAGCGAGGCTTATGAAAGCCTACAGGGAAACTACAGGAGATGCAGGAGGACCGCTTGCCATAGGCGGCGGGACCTATGCGAAGGAAATGAAGAACATTGTGGCCTTCGGGCCTATGCTGCCCGGAAGAGAAGACGTCGCCCATCAGGCGGACGAATACATAACGGTTTCCGACCTGATGCTATGTGCGGAAGTTTATGCCAAAGCCATGATGGCTTTAGCGGAATGAAGGTGAAATATTGTGAACAATGACAAGAAAAAAGGCGACAATGACAACAGAAATCTGAAGTTCTACGCAGTGTATTTCGTTGCGATACTTATCATGGTAACTGTCTTCAACTACTTCATGAATGACATAAGGAACAAGAGACAGTACTACAATGAGTTCTATGCGGCCCTCAAGGCTGACAGGATCGCTGAGATCACCGTAGACGAATCACAGAGGATATACACGTATACGATGAAGGAAGGCGACGAGCTCGCAGGTCTTCAGCTTTATACTGGAATGGTTACTGGGGATGAAGAGGTCCTTTCCATCATAAAGGAAAAGGGAGTGGACATTTATTCTAAACCAGTTGAGACGGCAAGCCCTCTGATGACACTGCTGTTTTCATGGGTGCTGCCGCTTGGTCTTCTGCTCTTCCTCGGAAGCTATCTGATGAAGAACATGGAGAAGCGTGGCGGAAACATGATGAGCTTTGGTAAGAACACCGCCAAGCTCTATGAGAGCGACACAGGTGTGACCTTCAGGGACGTTGCGGGACAGGAAGAAGCCAAGGAATCCCTTATAGAGATAGTTGATTTCCTTCACAATCCGCAGAAGTATGTGGATATCGGAGCAAGGCTTCCTAAGGGAGCATTGCTTGTAGGCCCTCCGGGTACAGGAAAGACTTTGCTTGCTAAGGCAGTTGCCGGAGAAGCAAAGGTGCCTTTCTTCTCGCTTTCAGGCTCAGCATTCGTTGAGATGTTCGTTGGAATGGGCGCTGCAAGGGTCAGGGACCTGTTCAAGGAAGCCATGACCAAGGCACCATGCATAATCTTCATAGATGAGATAGACGCCATAGGAAAGTCCAGGGAAACCGGCGGACTTCCAGGCGGAAACGATGAGAGGGAACAGACGCTGAACCAGCTGCTTGCGGAAATGGACGGCTTCGATTCATCCAAGGGTATAGTGCTGCTTGCTGCGACCAACAGGCCTGAAGTCCTGGATAAGGCTCTTCTAAGGCCTGGAAGGTTCGACAGGAGGATAATTGTTGATGCCCCTGACCTTAAGGGAAGGGAAGCCATACTCAAGGTGCATTCAAAGGACGTCAAGATGGGCGAGGATGTCAACCTGAACGAGATAGCGAAGGGTACGCCTGGTGCTGTCGGAGCGGACCTTGCCAACATGATCAACGAGGCTGCGCTAAGGGCTGTCAAGAACGGCCGTAAGTTCGTAATGCAGGAAGACCTTCAGGAATCTATTGAGGTTGTTATCGCAGGACAGCAGAAGAAGGACAGGATAATGTCCGCAAACGAAAAGAGGATAGTCGCGTTCCATGAGATAGGGCATGCGCTTGTAGCTGCAATGCAGAAGGGAACAGACCCGGTAATAAAGATAACCATAATACCAAGGACAATGGGCTCCCTTGGATACACCATGCAGGTGCCTGAGGATGAGAAATACCTCATGTCCAAGGATGAGATGCTGAAGGAGATTGCGATACTCTTCGGAGGAAGATCCGCTGAAGAGGTTGAATTCGGGTCAATAACGACAGGAGCCTCCAATGACATAGAAAGGGCTACCCAGCTCGCCAGAAGGATGGTTTCCATGTACGGAATGAGTGAGACCTTCGACATGATGGCGCTTGAATCAATAAGAGGCCAGTATCTAGACGGCCGTGCAGTCCTTAATGTAAGCGACGAGACAGCCACAAAGATAGACGAGGAGACACTGAAGCTCATCAAGGCTGGTCATAAGACTGCTCTCGACATACTGAGCGATAACAGGGAGCTTCTCACAGTCCTTGCAGAAAAGCTTCTCGAGAAGGAGACCATGACAGGTGAAGAGTTCATGGAGGTCGTAAGGGAATTCAAGGGTGAGAACTTCGGTAAAAAGGAAGTTCCGGCTCCTGCAGCTGAGGTGAAGGCAGAGGAGACAGCTCCGGAAGTCCAGCCTGAAGCCCAGGTCAACGAGCTCGATGAGATGCGGTATGCTATTACTGAGGACCTTGAGGGTGACTCAGTGGACGAATAGGCAATCCATTAGGATTGTCACAATCCAGTAGGATTGTCAGTTACCAAAGGAATAAATAGACATGTCAGCCGTGGCCTTTTTGGCCACGGCTGAATGAATCAGGAGGCTTTAGCTTGAAAAGATTAAACATCGATTTGCCCAAGGCAGAACTTGAAAAGGAAGAGAAATATCTTCAGGACGTATCTGAAAAGATACAGGAGGATATCATCGAAAACACTTCGAAGAAACAGAAGGTCACTGAATTCATAGTTGAGTACAGAAGGAACCAGATAGATGAATATCGTCCTGACGAGGACAAGGTCATCGATTACTTCGACCATGAGAGGTTCGTACAGGAAGAGGCCTACAGGGCTGTTGACAAGAGGCTAAACGAGCTTTCCGAGCTGTCATCGTCGCCATACTTCGGAAAGGTCGGCTTTACAGAGGGTGATGTGAATGATGAATTCTATGTGGGCAAATACAGCCTCATCGAAGATGATGGTGCAGAGCCTCTGGTAGTGGATTGGAGAGCCCCCATATCATCTCTTTTCTACAAGGGTTCCCTTGGAGAAGCTTCCTACGAGGCGCCAATCGGAAAGATTGATGTGGATATAACCTTAAGAAGGCAGTTCATGATAAGGAATGGTCTGCTTAAGGGTGTGTTCGACTCGGAAAGCGATGTCAAGGACGAGATACTCATGGAGGTGCTGTCTTCAAAGGCTGGGAGCAGGCTCAAGGATATCATCATGACTATCCAGGAGGAGCAGGATTCCATAATCAGGGACAAGAGGGAAGGCGTTGTAGTGGTCAATGGAGTGGCAGGAAGCGGAAAGACTACCATAGCACTCCACAGGACAGCATATCTTCTGTACAACTACAGGAAAATGCTGGAGCACAAGGTCCTTATCCTCGGACCGAACAACATATTCATGGACTACATAGGCCATGTCCTCCCTTCATTGGGTGAAGAAGGCGCCAACCAGGATACCTTCAATGACCTTGCCATTAAGCTGCTTGAAATCGATGAATCTGGTGTTTTTTCAGGTGAGGACTTCATAGAGGCCATACTTGGTGGAGACGAGGAGCTTATCGCAGACACAAGGAGAAAGAGGGGGATGGACTTCAAAAAAGAGCTTGAAGCCCTGATAGCAGATGTAGAGTCAGGCTACTACAGAGCAAGGGACATCTCCTACCTTGAACATGAGATAATCACGGCAGAGGGCTGGGAAAGGCTTCTCACAAAGGATTTCGGTACGCTCCCATACTTCAGGAGAGGACTAAGGCTTAAGAGACTGATCCTCGGCAGGATGAGGGAAGTCAGGGATGAAAAGAGACATGAGATCGATGCCAAATACAAGAGCCTCAGGCAGTCACTTTCCAGTGAGGATGAGATAAATGAGCTGGACCATGCCAGGATGACAGAAATAAGGGCGCTTGTAGCAACCTTTGCTGAGAAAAGAGAGGAGTTTTCCGACCTTTCAAGGCATGATGCACTTGAAATATACAGAAGGCTGATGACCTTCGACTTCCTTACACAGGAAGACCTGGCACCCATGCTATACATGACAAACAGGCTGAAGGGGATAAAGCTGCCATTCGAGGTGAAGCACATTGTCCTGGATGAAGCACAGGAGCATTCTCCGTTCCATTTCCTTGCACTCAGGGAAATAACCGGATGCTCATCCTTCACAGTGGTAGGAGACACAAACCAGATGCTGCTTGAAGGGGATTCGGTAATGAACGACCTGGGATTCTGCTTCAGTGACATCAGATACTACCATCTTGAGAAGAGCTACAGGTCAACACAGGAGATAATGGAATACGCCAACAGGTTTGCAGCTGACAGGAGGATCGTACCTCTTGTAAGAAACGGAAGACCAGTGGACGAGCGGACCTGCGACAGCCTGGAAGCGGCTGCAGTTGAGATCACAGGGCTCCTTACAACCTATAAGGACATAGACCTGGGAACTACAGCAATACTCACCAGAGACATGGAGACCGCAAGAAGACTGTATTCACTCATAAAGGGCAGAGTAGGTATAAAGCTCATCGACACTGAGGATGCATTTCTTACCGGCAGCACGTACATCATGCCTTCATACTACGCAAGGGGGCTTGAGTTCGATGCTGTTGTTGTAGTATCGGATAAGGCGGAAGAGGATGAGAAAGACCTTGTAATGTACATCATGGCAACCAGGGCGCTTCATGCGCTTGCCTCGATAAAGCTCAAATAAGTCAAAACAAACAAGGGCATCATTCCACAATTGTAGTGGAGTGATGCCCTTTGTATTCATTGGAGAGTCATGAATCTTATCTTAGAATTCTATATGTCGTTCTTTCCTGGTTTCACCATGGTGAATGTGATTACCATTGCAACTGCATAAAGTGCAAGTATAACGATAAGCACATTGTTATAGGAGTCGGTTTTCTTCAGTATCAGTGCACTTATCTGGTTTCCAGTGAGGCCTGCAATCGCCCATGCTGAGAGTGCAAGGCCGTGGATGGTGCTTATGCTCTTCATTCCGAACCTGTCTGAGAGAAGTGTCGGAAGGTTTGAGAAGCCTCCGCCGTAGCCGGCATTGATAACGCATAGCAAAGCTATGACAAGCGGTACTATGGCATTGTTTATTCCATCAGTTACTATGACAAGGCCTGCAAGGGCCATTGAAATTGCAAATATGACCTTGTATATTGTGTTCCTGTCTTTAAGCTTGTCTGCAAAGGCTGAGAATCCAAGTCTTCCGCCTGCATTGAATATTGCTGTCAATGAGCTTATTGCTGCAACTGAAGTGAAACCGATGTGGTGAAGGATCCCCTTCTCCTGCGATATCAGAGCAAGGCCGCAGGCGATGTTGATGTAGAACATGAGCCAGATGCCGATGAAGGTCTTGTTCTTGAATATTACCAGCGGGCTGGATCCGCCAGCTTTCTTTGGAGCTTCTTTCCAACCTTCAGGCTTCTTCAGAAGAAGGTGACCTGCGATCATCATTACAAAATATGCCACTGCAAGGATATAGAACATCTTGTACGTCCTTGTCGGGTCTGAAAGGCTTCCATCAGCATTCACAGCACCAAGAAGCATTTCTATTATAGGACTTGCTATTACCTTGGCAAGTCCGAAGCCGGCGACTGCTATTCCTGTAGCCAGTCCCTTCTGCTTGTCAAACCATAGCATCAGTGTCTTGACAGGTGAAAGGTACCCAATACCGCAGCCTATTCCCATGATTACGCCGTATGTAAGGAATATTCCGGGGAGCGACTTCTGCTGTATGAAGAAACCAGTTCCTGCCATTCCAGCTGCGAAAAATATTGCAGCTATTAGAGAAGACTTGTGGATATCCTTCTCAACGACATTGCCAGCGAATGCAGCTGACATTCCAAGGAAGAAGATCGCCAGGCTGAAAGCCCATTCTACTGAACTGGTAGGAGCTCCGATGTAGCTTGCTATGTTTCCCTTGACCAGAGACCAGCAATATATGGTTCCTATGCTGCAATGGATAAGCAGTGCAGGGATTGCCGCACGGGTCCATTTGTTTTCAAACTTTGTCATTAGTCGCACCCCTCAATATAAATATGATTCCATGTGTTAAAATACAAACAATATACATCCTACTACTTATTCTCATGAAAATCAATTTTTAAATGAAAATAAATATTGGGAAACCCATTCAGAATCAAAGGAAATCGGTATCATAACAAAAAAGGCAGTATTTATTTCGAAGCATCACTTGTGATATCGTTTTTAGCATATGAGGATTCTAAGGATAGAGAACTGAATATGACCGTTTCAAGGTCTCAAATGTGCCTTGCTCGATTTTGCAAAAATATAATAGCCGGGAAAACTCCCGGCTAAAGCTAATGATCAATTTAAAGTATGGTTACATCAAGGTCAAGAGTTATGAATACCCTGGTATCGGGGAATTCATTGCTGACCATTTCAGTGAGTTCGTGTTTAATTGAAAGCCTTTCCTTCTCAGTGAGGTTCTTCGAATCCACAACAGCCTCGAATATGAGCATCTTATGGTCCTTGAGTCCGGTATACCGGAAATCATGGACAGAAAGGATCTTGGGGATGGTAAGGGCAAGCTCAGTTACCTTCTGCTGCACTGCAAGGAATGCGTCGTCGTGGTCGTTAAGAGGGTCAATATGGATGACAAGGTCGACTCCAAGCTCTTCGCGTACCTTCCTTTCGATCTTGTCAACTACGTTATGTATTTCCACAAGGTTCATGTCAAAGGGTACTTCAGCATGAATGCTTGCCATAGTCCTTCCAGGACCATAGGAATGGATGGCAAGGTCATGGACCGCATATATATGGTTATAGGATACGACCTTGGCCTTTATCTTCTCTGCAAGCTCCATATCAGGTTTTTCACCGATTATGGTATTAAGTGTTTCCCTGGTCAGCATAAGCCCGTTGTAAATAATATAGAGTGCTATGGCTATTCCCACCACTCCATCGATTGGAAGGGTAGTGAACTTTGAAACTATGAGTCCAAGTACGACCACAGAAGTTGTGAATACGTCGCCTAGGGCATCGGTTGCTGTAGCCTCCAGAGTCTGAGATCCGATCTTCTTTCCAAGCCTCTTGTAGAACATGTGCATGAAGTACTTTAGAAATATGGATAGGACCAATATAAGTGTAGTGGACCATTCTGAAATAACCGGGCTTGGCTCAACTATCTTCTTCCAGGAGGATACGATGAACTGGAAGCCAACGAACATTACAAGCACGGAAATGGTTAGTCCGGAAAGGTATTCAAGCCTCCCATGACCATATGGATGGTCCTCGTCAGGCGGCCTGTTGGCAAGCTTGAAGCCGAGGATAGTGACTACAGAGGAGGTTGTATCGGTCAGGTTGTTGAAGGCATCAGCCATAAGTGAAATGCTGCCAGTAACGAATCCAAGGAGCAGCTTCACAAGAAACAGGATGAAGTTGAGGACTATACCCACAAACCCTGCCTTTATGCCGATCTTTTCCCTCTCGAAGATGTTGCTGAAATTCTTGCCGTCTATAATCTTGTTGATGAATATGTCTATCATTATTTCACCTTCCGTATAAATGGAAAGATTCCAGGCTCCGCAAAAGCGGATTGGAATCCTTCATTCAATTGTACCACACTTGTGTTAGAATGATAATATATTGAAAATTTAACATGGTAGGTGGTAATTATGGATAAGATGGAACTTGCAGGAAGACTGCTTGAATTTCTTCATGAATCCCAGACGGCATTCAATGCCGTGGAGGTCATGAAAAGAGAGCTTCTTGATGAAGGTTATAAGGAGCTGGACGGAGAAGCGAAATGGAGCCTGACGGAAGGGGACAAGGCGTTCTATATCAAGAACGGCTCATCCCTGTTCATGGTTAGAATAGGCAGCGAACCGCTTGTCAAGGGCTTCAGGATGGTCGGGGCACATACCGATTCACCTGGCTTCAGGATAAAGCCTGGTGCAGAGATGGTTAACGACGGTTTCCTTAGACTGAACACTGAGACTTATGGAGGCCCCATACTTTCAACCTGGTTCGACAGACCCCTCACCCTTGCAGGAAGGGTTGTGCTTAAGGGTGACAGTCACTTAAAGCCAAGGACAGAGTCAGTTAACTTCAGAAGACCGCTGCTTATCATTCCAAGCGTTGCGATCCACTTCAACAGGAACGTGAATGAAGGAGTGGCAATCGACAAGCAGAAGCACGTGCTTCCGATAATGTCTATGGCAGGGAAGGATTTCGCAAAGGAGAACCTGATAAGGGACCTTGTTGCAGAGGAGATTAATGTGGCATCTGATGAGATACTGGATTATGACCTCTTCTTATGCGATGCTGAAAAGGGCATAGTCATGGGTCTCTCCCAGGAATTCATATCATCAAAAAGGCAGGACAATCTGAACAGCGTGCATGGAGCCATGGAAGCCCTCAAGGCTGCTGAAGGCGGAAGCGGTATCAGGATCGCTGCGTTCTTCGACAATGAGGAATGCGGTTCAAGGTCGAAGCAGGGTGCAGATTCAGTACTGCTGGCAAATCTTCTGGAGAGGGTATACTACGCTCTGGGGGGCGACAGGGAAGGCTTCCTGAGGAGCCTAGAAGGTTCGTTCATGATATCTGCGGACCTCGCACATAGCGTACATCCAAACTATGCTGATATGCACGACCCGGTCAACAGACCGCTGTTAAACAAAGGACCGGTAATAAAGCTTTCTGCGAACCAGAAGTATACTACAGATGGAGATTCAGCCGCTGCCTTCAGTGAGATCTGCAGAAAAGCAGAGGTTCCTTTCCAGACCTTCGTAAACAGGAGTGACCTGGCAGGTGGATCCACCATAGGTCCCGCAGCAACGTCGCACCTTCCGATAAGGAGCGTTGATATTGGCACTCCACTCCTCGGAATGCACTCCGTAAGGGAGCTTGGAGGAGTAGATGACCACCTTTATCTGGTGAAAGCACTGAAGGTATTCTTCGAAGAAAGCTGATAAAAGAGACTTAGTTTTACATAATATAATAAATGTAATGTGAATGTGCTTATAGAGCAAACAAAAATGCCGTTGTGATGTTGAAAATCACAACGGCATTTATATTAGTCTACCTTGCCTACATCAGACAGCACAAGTCCCTTGTTATGGTTAAGTGCCCATGTTATTCCCCAGTCGTTCTGGAAAATCAGGATGTCCCTGTCCTTCATGTCTTTAAGGAGCCTCGAATCTGAAGTGATGTTGAGCTTAGAGGTATCATACTCTTCGTTTTCTATCCATCTCACGAACCTGTATGGCAGCCTGTCCATCTTCAGGTCGACTCCATATTCATTCTTAAGCCTGTATTCAAGGACTTCAAGCTGAAGAACTCCGACGACTCCCACAATGATCTCTTCCATTCCGATATGGAGCTCCTTGTATACCTGGATAGCTCCTTCCTGGGCAATCTGGGTTATGCCCTTTACGAACTGCTTTCTCTTCATGGTGTCCTCCGGCCTTACCCTTGCAAAATGCTCAGGAGAGAAGGTCGGGATTCCCTCGAATCTGAATTTCATCGAAGGATCTGTCAGAGTGTCACCGATGGAGTATATGCCCGGATCGAAAACACCTATGATGTCTCCGGCATAAGCTTCCTCGATGATTTCCCTGTCCTGCGCCAGAAACTGCTGTGGCTGGGAAAGCTTTATCTTTCCGTTACCCTGGTAATGGAATACCTCCATCCCCTTTTCGTATTTTCCGGAGCAGATCCTCATGAATGCGATCCTGTCCCTGTGGGCAGGGTTCATGTTAGCCTGGATTTTGAAAATGAATGCGGAGAACTTGTCGCTGAAGACATCGATCTCGTCACCTTCTGAAGTGTTCCTTGAAAGTGGCTCTGATGTGAGCTTCAGGAACTCCCTGAGGAAGGGCTCAACTCCGAAGTTGGTGAGGGCAGATCCGAAGAATACCGGAGTCAGTTCGCCCTTCTGTATCTTTCCAAGGTCAAAGTCGTCTCCCGCATAATCAATGAGCTCGATGTCTTCCATAAGCTTGTCATGGAGCGGCTTTCCAAGGAGATCCTTGAATACATCATCTTCCACCTGTCCGACTACTGATTCAACCTCAAGCTGTCCATGCTTTCCACCTGCAAATGCATGTATGGTGTTGGTGTCTCTCTCGAAGACACCCCTGAAGTCATTTCCTGTTCCAATAGGCCAGTTCATTGGGTAAGACTTAATTCCAAGCTCCCTTTCGATTTCCTCAAGTAGCTCGAACGGGTCCCTTGTCTCACGGTCCATCTTGTTTATGAAAGTGAATATGGGAATACCTCTAAGAGAACAAACATGGAAAAGCTTCCTTGTCTGCTCCTCGACTCCCTTGGCACCATCTATGACCATCACTGCAGAGTCTGCAGCCATAAGGGTCCTGTAGGTATCCTCGGAGAAATCCTGATGTCCCGGTGTATCCAGGATGTTTATGCAATAGCCGTCGTAGTTGAACTGCATGACAGACGAGGTGACGGATATACCTCTCTGCTTCTCGATCTCCATCCAGTCAGATACGGCATGCTTTGATGCCTTTCTCGCCTTGACCGATCCTGCAAGCCTTATAGCCCCTCCGTACAGGAGCAGCTTCTCAGTGAGGGTTGTCTTACCTGCGTCAGGATGCGAGATTATCGCAAACGTCCTTCTTTTTTCTATCTCTTTTCTTATCGATTCCAAAGGTGCCTCCTGGTGGCCTTGCGGCCGATTATCAATATCTTCGTAACAACAAATAATTATATAACATAATCGGCGAATGCTCCATAGTTTTTTCTCAAGGTTAAGTGGTCTATGATTATGTCACCCTGGAAAGTGTGCAGCGATCATGCAATGCTATGACTCAAGGCTGGCATGAGTCTTTAAGCTTTCAGATGATTCTCCAAGCAATTTTTTGAACTGCAATGCAAATATTACTGAGGTCACTGTAACCGCAATGATATCGGCAATGGGCTCTGCCAGGAAAACTGCTGTGACCTTATCTTCGATGAACTGTGGCAGGATGAATATCAGCGGAATGAGCAGTATCACCTTGCGTAGGAGCGCAAGGAATATGGAGATCCTCGCATTACCAAGCGCGATAAATGTCTGCTGGCAGCTTATCTGGACTGCCAATAAGAGAGATACTGCCATATATATCCTTAGAGCTGAAACTGTAGCGGCTATGAGGCTTGCATCACCTGTGAACATGCCTGCGAAAATCTGAGGGAAGAGCATAACCATAAGCCAGAGAAGTGTGGAGTAAACCAGAGTGCTTTTTAGCAGGAGCACAAAGGTTTCCTTTACCCTTGAAAGGTTCTTTGCACCGTAGTTATAGCTTATTATTGGTTGAGCGCCCTGTGTAAGTCCCATTATGGGAAGTATTGAAAATTGCATGACGCTTGACAGTATGGTCATGGCTCCGACTGCCAGGTCCCCTCCGTAACGCTGAAGGGATGAATTGAAGGTTATGACAAGGATGCTCTCGGTAGCCTGCATCACGAATGGCGACATACCCAAAGCAATGCAGGGTAAAAATACCTTTAGGTCTATCCTGAGGTTTTCTTTTCTTATTGTAAGCTGGCTTCTTTTGCCCATCAGGAACCATATGACCCACACGGCGGAAATGGCCTGGGAAATAATGGTTGCCAGAGCGGCACCTTTAACACCCATGCCGAATCCGAACATAAGGATAGGGTCCAGGATTATATTTGTAACGGCACCGATAGTTACAGTAAGCATGCTTGTTTTTGCGAAGCCCTGGGCTGTGATGAATGCATTAAGCCCCAGGGAGAGCTGGACGAAAATAGTTCCCATGGCATAAATGTTCATGTAATCCAGAGCATATCCTATAGTGTTTTCGCTTGCGCCAAACATCATCAGCATCTGTTTGCCGAAAAGGAGCACAAGAGCAGTCAGTATGACAGCTACTATCACCAGAGCGGATGTGCAGTTTCCGAGTATCCTTTCAGCGGCATTCTTATCCTTCATGCCCATCTTGATCGATGCCCTCGGAGCACCTCCCATGCTTACAAGTGCTGCAAAGGCCGATATGACCATTATAAGAGGCATGGTGACGCCAACTCCCGTCAGCGCATCTGCTCCGATATCGGGGATATGGCCTATATACATCCTGTCAACAATGTTGTAAAGGACGTTTATGATCTGTGCTATTATCGCAGGGAATGCCATGCTAAACAGCAGTCTGCCTACCTTCTCAGTCTCCATTCTGTTTCCACGTATTACTTCCACTTTTGTTTTCCTCCATTCTCTTCAAGCTGTTTCGAAATGTTCGTATCTATCTTATTGAATATTTTCTTCATTAAAGCATATTCATCCTCCGTAATATCAGAGAATAGGGACCTTAGGATGCTCTTCTGCACTTCAGCCAGTTTTTCAACCTTTGGAACAGCCTCCTGCAATATTGTGAGATGGATACTCCTCTTATCAGATGAGTCTGCCTCTCCTGTAAGGTAGCCTTTGCTGATCAATGAATCCAAGGACTTCGAGACCATCGATTTTGATATTGAACGATATTTGGCTATGTCCTTAGCTGTATCAAGAGGCTTATTATTGAATAAAAAAAGAAGAACATCAATTTCTCCCTGAGTTAACTGGAGTTCTTTTGTTGTCGGATAAAAAGCTTTTTCGTACATTTTCTTGAATTTCCAGCTGGACAGTATAAAAATATTGTCTTCTCTGATATCTATCTTCACGGCGATTTCCTCCATGCTAAATATAGTTCACTATTGAACTATTTTATTCTACTGCTTTATTACGCGAATGTAAAGTGATGAAAATCATTTCCAGGTATTCAGAGAATACTGAGGGCTTCCCTGCACCTACAAAAGCTGGAGCAGGCAAACTTTAAGATAGCATTTTCACATGTTCAAACATTGTTAACGTGGCTATGAAAATAAATGAAACAAAATAATGATATAATTAAAAGATGAAGCAATGGAGGTCGGATATGGTTAGACTAGTGGCTCTTGATATGGACGGGACCCTGCTGAACAGCAGGCTTGAGATAAGTGAAGCGAACAAGAAGGCCATCGCTCTGGCATGCGATAATGGTGCAAGGATAGTCCTCTGCAGCGGAAGGCCAATAAAGGGTCTTGTGAAGTATATAGAGGAGCTGGGACTTTATAATGACGAAGAATTTTTGATCGGATTCAACGGCGCTCTGGTAGTCCAGGCGAAGTCAAAAAAGAGGGTATACGAGCAGGGTATGTCCGGAAGGGACGCTAAAATTCTTGCAAGGACAGCCTCTGAAATCGGAGCCAACTGCATAATTCATTTTTCTGACCATGCAATGACTCCGGTTGAGAACTTTTATTCAACACTCGAAGCTACAGTCAACGGTATCCCGCTTGTGACAGGCGACCCTGAAACCATTGATGACGATGCGACAGTAATGAAGGTCCTTTTCCTTGACTATGAGCATATCCTTGAGGGATACCTTGGAAGGATCCCTGAAGCGATAAGGCAGAAGCATGCGATAGTAAGGACCGCACCGTTTTTCCTGGAATTCCTCGACAAGGGGCTCAGCAAATATTCTGCCTTGTCAGCACTTGCAAGGGAGCTTGGAATTGGGAACGAAGAGGTGATGGCAATAGGGGACTCGGAAAATGACTATGAGATGGTGAAGTATTCGGGAGTTGGCGTAGCCATGGGAAATGCCACCGATGCTCTTAAGAAAGTAGCAAAGCTAATCACAAGGACTGAAGATGAAGATGGAGTCGCATAT
Organism: Clostridiaceae bacterium UBA6110; assembly: GCA_002428415.1. GTDB lineage: Bacteria > Bacillota > Clostridia > Clostridiales > Clostridiaceae > Youngiibacter. The sequence continues at coordinate 5,628 of DIWI01000086.1, read as the reverse complement.
GCACTTAATAAGATTATGAACCTCGGAATGGAAGAATTCAAAGGAGGTTGAACATGGATAATAGATCTGTCCGCAAGACCATATGGATGGCGGTGCTCCTGATTTTATTTCTTATGCCCGTCTTTAAGGCTGACGCCTCAAGCGGCACCTACGATATAACATCGTATGATGTCCTGGTTGAGATTACAGAAAATGGAGACGCTAAGGTCACTGAAGCCATAGAATATTCATTCTCAGGATCCTTCAACGGAGTACTCAGGGACATAGATTTTTCCAGGACATCAGGAATAAGCGATGTAACGGTCAGGGTGTCCCAAAACGGTTCCGAAAGGACCTTCACTGTGGCAAGTACTGGAGCTGCAAACACCTATGAGGCGACAACAGCCGGAAATCTGATGAAGCTTAAGGTATATGAGAAATCTGGGTCAGATACCAAGACATTCATATATGGCTACACATTAAAGAATGTGGTTGAAAAATTTAACGACATAGCAACCTTCAACAGGAAGATAATAGACGCCAACTGGACTGTCCCGCTGGAGAATGTGCGTATAACCATAAAGATCCCTGAAGGGGCTTCAAAAGATGACCTTAAGGTATTTGCCCATGGACCTCTTACAGGAACATCCTCTATAAAGGACAGCAGCACCTTCGATTTTACAGTGCCTCTTGTGCAGGGAACATTTGTAGAGACATTAGCCATATTTCCACCAAAGCTTGTTCCGGGATCCACTAACACTTTCAACAGGGATGAGCTGCCGGCAATACTTACGAACGAACAGAAGTTAGCTGACGATGCGAACAAACTGAGGGAAGAAGCCATTAAGAAGCTTGAACGCGAAAACTTCCTGAAGAACCTTAAGGGAACACTGGATCCAATTTTCATATTGGCGACAATATTCGGTCTTGCAGCAACAGCTTACGGAAACTTGAAATTTTCAAAGGAAGTCAAGCCACAGTTCGAGGGTGACTACTACAGGGAGCTGCCAGGTGATTATTCCCCTGCAGTCATGAGCTATCTCATGACGAAGGGAGGCTCAAAGCCTGAAGACATCATGGCGACACTTTTGGACCTTGCAAGGAAAAAGGTGGTCAGCCTCACCCTTGTCTCAACAACAGAGAAGGGTCTGATTTTCAAGACGACTGATGAAGTCTACAGGCTTGAATGGCTGAAGAGAGAAAAATTAGACGAGCTTCGCCCGCATGAAGCATTCCTTGCAGAATGGTTCATAGACAGGATAGGCGGGGGAGAAGGACTGGACATTGACGACCTTGAGAAGATGACTAAGAAAAAGACCTTTGCAAGACAGTTCGCAAAGGATTACGAGAAGTTCAAGGCCTACGCTATCGACGAAGGGGAGGCACAAGGCTTCTATACCGGCAACAAGACAAATGGAATCGGTACATTTATTGCGATAGGCTTCGGACTCCTTATTCTCGGTGGACTGGCAACCTTCCTGCTTGGACCAGGCTTTGGGATAGCTGCAGGTGTATCAGGTCTTCTTCTGATAACATCCATGGGTATCCAGTCAGTCAGGAAGAAGCTTACACCGTATGGAGCAGAGCAGAAGGCCATGTGGGAAGCTTTCAAGAAGTTCCTTCTGGACTTCTCGAACCTTGAAAAGGCTGACATACCTGCAATAACCATCTGGGAGCACTATCTCGTATATGCGGTTTCACTGGGGGTTGCAAAGGAGGTCATAGACCAGCTGCCTAGAGTTTTCAGTGAAAGAGACCTTTCAGATCCGAACCTCACATATATGAGGGGATATGGAAGCTACAATTCAATGTACATGATGAACCATATGGTAAGTGATACTGTAAGAAGCGTTGCTTCTGCCGTCAATACAGCCAATATCGCATCCTCCGCAATGTCTTCCGGCTCCGGCGGTGGAGGAGGTTTCTCTGGAGGGAGCTCAGGCGGCGGTGGCGGCGGCGGTGGCGGCGGAGCATTCTAGAATAATGATTAGGAGATGATAAGTATGAATAATGGAAGCTGGACATTGCCGATAATATTGGGCATCATAGGCGTTATCCTGCTGTATGCTGTTTCTGTATACAATGGCCTCATTAGGCTTAGAAACAGGGTAAGGAACGCTTGGGCACAGATAGACGTACAGCTCAAGACAAGGGCAGACCTCATTCCCAACCTTGTAGAGACAGTCAAGGGCTATGCCGCCCATGAGAGGGGAACCTTTGAAGAGGTAGTAAGGGCAAGGAATCAGGCTGTAAGCGCAAAGACAGTACAGGAAGCGGCTGATGCCAACAACAGCATGACTGCAGCTCTTCAGAGGCTGATGGTGGTCGTTGAGGCTTATCCACAGCTCAAGGCAGACCAGAACTTCCTGTCCCTTCAGGCAGACCTGAAGGATACGGAAGAGAAGATCAGGTACTCAAGGCAGTTCTACAATGACACTGTAATGAAGTACAATACCGATATCGAGATCTTCCCGAAGAACATCTTTGCTGGAATATTCAACTTCAAGCAGGAGCCTCTTTTCAAGATTGCAGAAGAAGAGAAGGCAGTTCCAAAGGTACAGTTCTGATTAGATTAATAAGCAAGTAACAAGAAAGGAAGGCGAGCGTGCCTTCCTTTCTTATGCTATTAAGTTAAAGCCGTATTTTAAGCCATAATCATGCTTCAATAGACTTTTCGGACCTTGTAGCCCATCCTCATGAGCTCACACTGAATCTCCTCGATATGTGCATGACCGCTTGTCTCGCATGTCACTTCAAGCTCCACATTCATGAAGCGGTCTGTATTCTTGAATTGGTTGTGGTCAAGGCCTATTACATTTGCGTTCAGTCTTGCAAGGACCTCTGAGATCCTGAGTAGTTCGCCAGGCTTATCAGGAAGCTCGACGCTGAAGCAGAAGAGTCTTCCACGTGAGACAAGGCCTTTGTTAATCATGGTGGAAACTGTCACCACATCGATATTTCCTCCGCTGACGACGCAGACGACATTCTTGTTGAACATGTGAAGCCTTTTAAGTCCTGCGATAGAAACTGCGCCTGAGTTCTCTGCAACCAGCTTGTGCTTCTCGAGCATCATTAGGAAAGACTCCATGATCTCACGGTCGCTGACTGTGACGATCTCGTCCACATATTCACGGATGATCTCAAAAGTCAGGTCACCAGGCCGCTTAACGGCAACACCATCAGCAATCGTGTCGACATGGGTCAGGCAAACTACCTTGTCCTGCTTGACCGATGACTTCATGGCCATTGCTCCCTCAGGCTCGACACCAATGATCTTGATTGATGGCTTAAGTGCTTTCATGGCCAGAGCGATTCCGCTTATCAGACCACCACCGCCGATCGGAACCAGTACGACATCAACATCATTAAGCTCTTCGTATATTTCCACACCTATAGTTCCCTGGCCTTCTATAACACCCAGGTCATCGAATGGATGGATAAAGATACTGTCCTGCTCTTTCTGTATTCTCATAGCTTCTTCGTAGGCTTCATCGTAGCAGTCGCCTGCAAGCACCACATTGGCACCGTGGCTGCGGGTAGCTTCAACTTTGATGATAGGAGTTGTCTTTGGCATGACGATGGTAGCGCTTACCCCCAGGAGCTTGCTTGCTAATGCCACACCCTGTGCGTGGTTACCTGCGGACGAAGCAATGACACCCTTTGATTTTTCAATGTCGGTCAGTTGCGCGATTTTATTATAAGCGCCACGGATCTTGAACGCACCGGTGACCTGGAGGTTTTCAGGCTTAATGAAGACATGGTTGCCACATTCATCACTAAAGACCTCACTATAAATAAGAGGTGTTTCACGGATTACAGGCTTGAGGGTTTCTCTTGCCTTATTAAAGTTCATTGAGTCCTGAAAATTCACCTTTTTTCTTTCGTTAAGCATTTCCATTTCCTAACCTCCCAGTTAATATATGAATGGTACTATTGTTCAATCGCTCCAAAAGCACAGAACATGAGAGGGCATTTATTGTAAATAAAAACCGTCCTCTCATATATGAAAGGACGGATAATTCCGCGGTACCACCTTAATTGCACGAATGCCACTCAAAAGCTCTATCAAGCTTCGGGCCCATAACGGAGCCTACCGGGGACACTTACTTGCGAAATTACGCTTTGGGTATTCCAGCTCAGGATGATTTCAAAAAACTCGTCTCGCGTCGACTTTCACCATGTGCCGACTCTCTTTAGCGATCGTTTGGATTTCTCTTTTCCTATCATAGCGATGTTAATATTGATATATTGTTATGAATAGTATCATAATGTTGTTAGATTTTCAAGTAAATTATTTATTATTTAAGAATTTATCTAAACTTTATCTAACCCGCATTTATTATTAAAAGGGTCCTAATTGAATTTGAATTGGATGATGAAGCCAGTAAGAGGGACCCTGAAACCGGGATGCCTCTTACTGGTCGTGCACATCATTATATTCTCATAGTATTGCTTGCCGAAGACTGATAAGCGACTGCCCCGATCTATCTTGGGACAAGGCCTATCTTCTTCTGCATCTTCCTTAGGGTCTTCTGGGCTTCATAGGATGCCCTTTCGGCGCCCTTCTTGTAGATCTCTTCAAGCTTTGACTTCTCTGATAGGAGCTCCTTAACCTTAGCCTGGACAGGTGTGAATTCATCAACCAGTGCATCTGCAACTGCAGCCTTGAAGTCAGCGTAGCCCTTTCCCCTGAACATTTCCACAACTTCATCAGGCTTGTAGCCCTTCAGTGCGCATAGTATGTTCACCAGATTCTTTACTCCGGGCTGCTCGTCGGTATAGTTGACTACTCCAATGGAATCAGTGACTGCCCTTGATATCTTCTTTCTTATTACCTCAGGCTTGTCCATTATCAGGATGAAGGAGTTAGGGTTGTCATCCGACTTTGACATCTTCCTTGAAGGATCCTGAAGGTCCATTATCTTTGCTGCTTCCTTAGGAACTATAACATCAGGCAGCACGAAGGTGTCTGAGTACATGCTGTTGAACCTCTGGGCTATGTCCCTTGCGAGCTCAACATGCTGCTTCTGGTCTACTCCGACTGGTACCGCATCAGCCTGATAAAGGAGTATGTCAGCTGTCATCAGCACCGGATAGTTGAAAAGACCGGAGCTGATAGCTTCATTATCCTTGACCTTCGCCGTCTTGTCCTTGTACTGGGTCATCCTGGAAAGCTCGCCCATGTTTGTAATACATGTGAGAAGCCAGGACGCCTCTGAATGCGCAGGTACGTGGGACTGGATGAACAGTGTACACTTTTCCGGATCTATTCCTGACGCTATGTATATGGCAAGGATCTCAAGCGTCCTCTTTCTGAGTTCGGCAGGCTCCTGCTTTACTGTAATGGCATGCAGGTCAACGATGCTGTAGAAGCATTCGTATTCCTCCTGGAGCGTAGCCCAGTTCTTTATCGCCCCCAGATAGTTTCCTAAAGTAAGATCCCCCGACGGCTTTACTCCGCTGAAGATCCTTTTCTTCCTTGTTTCCATGAGATGCCTCCATTTTAAAATTACTTTTCCTTACCAATCTATATTAACACCTGTTAAGTCTGTAGACAACATGACAGAAAACATGGAAAAGGCGACAAAAAAACGGCCAGTATTCTGGCCGTTTCCGCTTACTACCTTCTGCCGTCGAACTTCTGGTTCT
>DIWI01000061.1 GCA_002428415.1 Clostridiaceae bacterium UBA6110 | reverse complement strand
CTTGTCTACGAGCTTGAGCTTTCCATCCTCAACTTCAACTATAACTGCGCCCTTGACAGCGGTTCTGTCTGCATCGAATGACAGAGTGCCTGTAACGGCTTCTACTTTCGACTTAAGGAGTGCCGCCTGTATCTTAGCACCGTCAAGTGAGTCTGCTGCATCTATAGCAGAAAGAAGAACCTTCGCTGCATCATATCCAAGAGCTGAGAATGTGTCCGGAGCCTTCTTGTATTCTGCCTCGAACTGCTTTACGAAGTTTGCAACAACTGCAGCCTCGTCGCCTGAGAAATAGTGAGTAACGAATCTTGCGCCTTCAACCGCTTCTCCGCCGATTGTGAAGAGCTCTGCAGATTCCCAGCCATCTCCACCGAGAAGCTGTGCATCTATGCCTGAGTTCCTTGCCTGCTTTGCTATAAGTCCAACAGTTGTGTAGTAGTCAGGAAGAACGAGTACGTCAACTCCTGCTGCTGCTATCTTTGTGAGCTGTGCGCTGAAGTCCTTGTCTCCGTCGTTGTATGTAAGGAATTCTGCAACCTTTCCGCCCTTTGACTCGTAGTTAGTCTTGAATGCATCAGCGATACCCTTTGAGTAGTCTGATCCAACATTGTAAAGTACGGCTGCCTTTGTGCTCTTCAGCGTGTCTATGCTGTAGTTAGCAAGGGCTACTCCCTGGTATGAATCTATGAAGCATACCCTGAACATGTATTCTCCGCCGACCTTTGTTACGGTTGGCTCGGTAGCACTAGGGGATACCATAGGTATCTTTGACTGTGTTCCCTTAGGGCCTGTTGCAAGAGCCGCACCTGAAGTGACTGCTCCTACTATTCCAACAACCTTGTCATTCTCGACTAGCTTGTTGAATGCATTGCTTGCGTTTGTTCCGTCTGCCTGGTCATCCTCGAAGACTACCTTTACGGTCTTGCCGTCGATTCCGCCCTTGGCGTTGATCTCCTTGACATATAGCTCCACGCCTTCCTTAACGGACTGTCCGTAGGTAGCTGCTCCGCCAGTGAGTGGTCCTATTCCGCCTATCTTGAATTCCTTGACCTCAGGGGCGGTTGTAGGTGTTGTTGGTGCCTTCTCTCCACATGCCGCGAGAAGTGCTGTTGAAAGAGCTGCAACAGTTAATATTGCAAATAATCTTTTCTTCATTTTGTCACCTTCCTTGAAATAATAGCTTTAATATACCAGTTAAGAATCGCAATATCAATAGTAAAATTAATTTCCTGTTAACATTATTGAAGAAAACCCCTGTAAAAAATGACGATATCAAATGAGAGCAAAATAGTGGTTGTCGGTTTGATATTTATGTCAAATTTGTAAACGATACCTGTGATTAATTCATATTTTTTGTCAATCGCATGGAAAAATGAAAAAAAACACCAGGAATCACTGATACATGATTCCGGTGCTTATATTCACTAAATGTCAAAATCTACCACATTGTATAACGCGTCCACCTTCAGGCCGTCCCTTGTGAGCCTCACCCTCAGAATGGAGCAGTTGTAGATCTCAAGCTGGTTGAAGCGGTAGGACACATCACCAAGGATTATGGAGATGATGGTCTTCATGGTGCCTCCGTGTGTGACAATAAGGATCCTGTCCGGCTTATGGTCCTCTGATTTCAGCTCCTCCAGGTAATTCCTTACCCTGCCCGAGAACTCCCTCTGACTTTCTCCACCGTCAGGTGAAAAATCCAGCCAGTCATTGTCCCAGCTCTCAAAGAGATCCGGATACCTGATGGATATCTCAGGAAAGGTCATGCCTTCCAGGGCTCCAAGACTCCGTTCGTCAAGCCTTGGCTCGATTTCAGCTTCATCCATGGAGAATCCCATAGCATTCAGCGTCTCATGTGTCCTTTTTAGACCTGATACTACTATCCTGTCAGGTGTAAAGTTCATCATTCTAATAAGGTTTCCAGCCTTCTTTGCCTGCTCGCATCCTGTGGGAGTCAGGCTGTAATCCAGTCTCCCATAGAAGAGATTGGTCCTGTTGGCCTCAGTCTCCCCATGTCTTACAAATAGGATTTCCATAACTCATAACTCACCTTCAAAATCGTATTACCCTTTGGTTTCATACTTCTCCTTGAAGAAGTCAGTAAGCTTCTCAAGGGACTTCCTGAGTATCTCTTCCTCATCAGGGCCGAGCTGCTCAAGGGTAGCCTTGATCATCTCCTCATGGAACCTCTCATGAACCTGGTTTGCAAGCCTGCCTTTTTCAGTGAGCTTTACAAGAACAACCCTCTTGTCCTCATCAGTCCTTCGCCTTTCTACGTAGCCCTTTGCCATAAGCTTTGCTATTGCTGTGGTCAGCGTGCCAACTGTTATGTTGAGCTTCTTTGCCGCCTCTGACATGGACCTTTCTCCCTCGGTTCCTATAGCCTCAAGAGTATGCATCTCAGTGACCGACAAATCATGCCCTTCTATGTCCTGAAGCGCTCGCTCTTCTATTCTGAGTATGTTGTTGAACAGGTCAACAAGCAGCTCATTTAATACCTGCTTCGAATTATTCATATTCTATCCCAGCCAGAATGAAGTATCCTGGTCCTTTCCTGATATGTGCAGGGGGCAAGCCTTGTCTCTTTTAAGAGCGCAAGTCCTTCCCTGAAATTCGCACCGATCTGGTCTGTGTTGTGCGCATCAGAGCCTAGCGTCACAAACCTTCCCCCACAGCTCCTGTAGCCTTCCATTATACTTCTGAGGCTCGCAAGGACATCACCATTAAGGGGTCTCCTGAGGTTCAGTTCAAGTGTTATATCGTTTGATACGAGGACATTAAAGAGTTCATCGAACTCTTCCTTCGCATCCGGGTATCTCACGTTTCTTGGTGACAGCCTCAGGTATCTGCTCGGATAGTCAAGATGGGCAAGGGTGTCAATGAATGGATTTGCCGCAACAGTCCTTGCGGTTTCCTTCAGATAATCCCTGTAGAACTCTGCTGCGGTCATCTCCCTGAAGTCAGAAGGTCTTGAAACATCAAGAAGCCTCATGGAATGCATTGAGCCTATGACCATGTCGAATGGGTGGTCTTCTATCATCCACCTGTTCCTGGCGATGTTATCCATGTCAATTCCAGTCTCAATGCCAAGAAGGAGGGTCTCCCCTCTCCTCCTGGCATATTCCCTGAAATAACTGTCAATATCGAAATTTATCTCAAATCCGCCCACATCCATGTTGTTAAGGTCAACGTGCTCTGTTGTGACAAGCCCGATACCAAGAGATGCAGCCTTTGCTATCGCACCCTCGATGCTCATGCTCGAATCGAACGAGAACTCCGTATGGCAGTGCGTGTCGAAATAAATATCCTTATAGAGCATCCTTGCCGTACGCTCCGATTATCTCTCCATAGAATATCTCGTGGTAGTCACCATCAAGGTATGAAGTCTTGTCTATGTCCCCGCCAAGCACGTCCGGATCTATCTTATGCCTGTAGACTATCCTGCACTCATAAAATATGTCAGCTTCCTTCACCACAGGAGTCTCAAGGTTCTTGCTCGGGTACTGAGTTATTCCTGCTTCCTTGAACTTGTCGGTCTTTCTTCCTGTCTTGGACCCGCATACCTGCAGGGCCTTCTTCATTGAAGGAGTCGTTGGTATGGACACCGTGAACTCGTCAGTTTCCTGCAGAAGCTCGTGGGCATACCTTGATTTCCTTATCAGTATCGTGAATATGGGTCTTCCCCATTCAAAGCCGATGTTTCCCCAGCTTATCGTAGTCACATTCGTGGCTTCCTTTCCTTTTACAGTAAGGAATGCGCCCTGCCTGTGAAGGTACTTCAAGCTTTTGTCCAGGTATCTTATAAATTCTACTGCCATGGTCAACCTCCGATTCTAAAATATATGCTGATTATAGCTTAACATACAAATGCGATTTTGTAATTTGACAATTGTCAATATATTGCTAAAATTTCATGCTTATTGTTAAAAAATAGCGCAGGCTAAAGCCTGCGCCACAATTATCACTTTTTTACCGCTTCCTTGAGAGTATGCCATGCAAGCACGGCGCACTTCACCCTTGCAGGCATGTTTGAAATGTTCTGGAGAGCAAATGCATCCTCAAGGGTCTCCTCGAGGTAATCCATGTCGGATATCTCCCTCTTGATCATACCGAGGAACACCTCTATGGTCTCAAGAGCCTCTTCGACCTTCTTTCCCTTCAGGAGATCGATCATCATGGATGCAGAAGCCTGGCTTATAGCGCAGCCATGCCCTGTATATCCAAGGTCCTTCAGGTATCCGTCAACTACTTCTGCCTGAATTGTTATCTCATCTCCGCAGCTGGGATTGTGACCTTTCTCTTCATTTGTGAAGGCTTCAAGCAGCCGCTTGTTCCTCTTGTCCGAGTTATGCTCCAGTATGAGCTCGGTATAAAGGCTGTTAAGCTCCATATCCCATCCACCTCCTTATCTCACCAAGTTTTTCGAGGAAGTAATCTACCTCATCAGCAGTATTGTAGAACGAGAATGATGCCCTGTTGGACGCCGGTATGCCAAGATACCTCATGAGAGGCTGTGCACAGTGATGGCCTGCCCTGACGGCTATGCCATAGCTGTCAAGTATGGTCGCAACATCATGCGGATGCACGCCTTCAACAGTAAAGCTTATTACAGCTCCCCTGTCCGCCAAATCTACCGGTCCTACAATATTGATGTATGGCAGCTTCTTCATGCCTTCCAGTGCACGCTCCGTCAGGAGCATCTCCTGCTTTGCAATCTCTCCGTAGCCAAGGTCATTCAGATAATCTATGGCTGCCGAAAGGGATGCGGCCCCCTCAACGTTCTGGGTGCCAGCTTCGAACTTGTATGGAAGCTCATTGAAGGAGGTTTCCTGCTCAAGGACATATTCGATCATGTCGCCTCCGAACAGAAATGGCTTCATTGCTTTCAGCAGCTCTTTCCTGCCATATAGAACCCCTATCCCAAGCTGTGAAAGCAGCTTATGCCCTGAAAAGGCGAAGAAGTCCGCTCCAAGCTCAGCTACATCCACCTTCATGTGGGGCACAGACTGAGCTCCATCTACGAGTGCAACGGCACCAACCGAATGGGCCTTATCTATTATCGCCTTTACAGGCATAATGGTTCCCAGGACATTGGACATATGGGTGCATGCCACGATCTTCGTGTCAGTATCGATCTTCTCAAGCTCTGACAAAGGCAGCCTTCCTTCCTTATCCACATACATGTAGTGAAGGGTTGCGCCTGTCACCTTAGCCACCTGCTGCCAGGGAACAAGGTTGGAATGGTGCTCGGCTATCGTTATGACAATCTTGTCACCAGACTTCAGAGTTTCCATCCCGTAGCTGTAGGCTACAAGGTTTATGGACTCTGTGGTGTTCCTGGTGAATATTATCTCATCGGAGCTCTTCGCGCCGATGAATGCCCTTACCTTCTCCCTTGTACCCTCATAGACCTCTGTGGCCCTGATGCTGAGGTAATGGGAACCCCTGTGGGGATTCCCGTTCTGCTCAAGGTCATACTTCCTTACAGCATCAATTACGGACAGCGGTCTCTGGGTCGTTGCCGCATTGTCGAAATATACGAGCTTTTTGCCATTAATCTCCAGGCTTAGGATCGGGAAATCTTCGCGAACGTTCTTCAACTCACTCACCCTTTATCTCCCTGTCCACGGCTTCGAGGACAAGCTCTCGTATTTCTTCAACCGGTATCAGGTCTACTATTGGGCGTATATAGGATTCAACGATCATCCTCTTTGCCTCATCCTCTGAAAAACCTCTGGACATGATATAGAATAGCTTATCCTCATCAATCTGGCCTGCGCTTGCAGCGTGGTTTCCTACGACATCATCCTCTTTGCAGAGAAGGAGAGGGATAGCAAATGACTTAACTTTCGGACTGAGGAGTATCGTGAACTCCTCTTCATTACCTACCGATTGGGTTGAGCCTCTCTTGAAATCAAGAGTTCCTCTGAATACCTTCTTTGAAGTGTCCTTCAGCGCTCCCTTGAAAATCATGTCGGATACAGTCTTCTTCCCGATATGGTTCATGTGGTGCGAAAGGTCAAGTATCCTCTCGCCGAAGCCAAGGTACACATTCTTGACATACCCTTCTGACTCGTCTCCGGAAAGGTCTGTCATATAGTTCACGACAGCTTCCTTACCGCCTATTTCCACGGATATGTAGTTGACCCTGCCTTTTTGAGCTACTTTGGTGAACCTTGACTCCAGGTGCCTGGATAAGGAATTAAGCCTCTGCACCTTTATGATGTTAAGCTCCGCTCCCTCACCCACCTCTATCTTGTTAAGGATATCAGAGAAGGTTACTGAATCGTCAGAGCTGTAGTCCATTACCAGGTCAAGCTTTGAGCCCTTCCTGAGGACAATGATATTCTTTTCGACGAGGACAGGATTCAGAGAGTGCAGCCTATGTGTAATTACCACGCTTGCTGACAGGTTCTCCTTTACTTCCATATAGAGTCCGGCATTGCTGCTCTTGTCAGCAAGCCTTACCATGTTCTCATTTACGCCCTTGAAATGTTCAGGCATATCCAGGTCACGGCCATTCAGGTCCAGAACATCCAGAGTAGTCTTTATCGCCCCATATGCGTATGGGACCGAAGTGTCAACTTCAAGGCTGTCCAGCTCAAGCTGATTTGCCTTTACCCACCTGAAGGAAATCCTCGGGAGTACATTGTATGTCTCTTTTATTGCGCTCATTCTAAGTTCTCCCTCCTATCCTATTGCACCTTCAAGCTCAAGCGTGATAAGGTTGTTCATCTCTACGGCGTATTCCAATGGAAGTTCCTTGGAGATTGGCTCAACAAAGCCTCTTACTATCATTGCCTTGGCTTCAGCCTCTGATATGCCTCTGCTCATAAGGTAGAATATGGCTTCCTCGGAAATCCTTCCGATCTTTGCCTCATGTCCGATATCTATGTCGTCATTCTCAATGTCTATTACTGGTATTGTATCCGAGCTCGAAATTGAATCAAGCATGAGTGATTCGCAGGATACCGTAGACTTTACTCCGTATGCGTTGGGCGCTACTCTCAGAAGTCCCCTGTATATTGCGTTTCCGCCAGATTTTGATATTGATTTCGAGTTTATGTTCGATGTGGTGTTTGGTGCTGCATGGACCACCTTTGCTCCTGTATCAAGGGTCTGACCCTTGCCGGCGAAGGTTACTCCTGTAAATTCGCACTTGGCTCCTTCACCTCTTAATATGCTCATCGGATAGAGCATTGAGACCTTGGAGCCAAAGGATCCCGATACCCATTCTATGGTACCGTTCTTGTCCACGAGAGCCCTCTTTGTGTTGAGGTTGTACATGTTCTTCGACCAGTTCTCAATAGTTGAGTACCTGAGGTATGCCCCTTCCTTGACGAAGAGTTCTACAGCTCCTGCATGCAGGTTGTTCACCGAATATTTAGGCGCTGAACAGCCTTCGATGAAGTGGCAGTGTGCACCCTTCTCCACGATGATGAGAGTATGCTCGAACTGGCCTGAGCCAGGCGCATTCAGCCTGAAATACGACTGAAGTGGAATGTCCACTTTAACGCCTTCAGGAACATATACGAAGGATCCTCCCGACCAGACAGCTCCGTGCAATGCCGCGAACTTGTGGTCTGAAGGAGGTATCAGCGTCATGAAGTACTTCTTTACGATATCCTCATAATCTCGGAGAGCGCTTTCGAAATCAGTATAGACGACTCCCTGCGCAACAAGCTCCTCCTTTATGGAATGGTATACGACCTCGGAGTCATACTGGGCTCCGACACCGGCAAGAGACTTCTTTTCAGCCTCAGGTATCCCCAGAAGGTCGAAGGTCTTCTTTATGTCATCAGGAACATCGTCCCAGCTTGACTGCATTTCAACATTCGGCCTGACATAGGTGACTATATTGTCTATGTTCAGGTCCGATATGTCCGGACCCCATGTAGGCACATCTATCTTGTTGTATAATTCAAGGGACTTCAGCCTGAACTGGAGCATCCAGTCAGGTTCGTTCTTCTTTGCTGATATATCCCTTATTATGTCTTCGGTAAGCCCGGATTCGGACTTGTAGCTGTACGTAAACTCATTCTTTACGTCATAAATGCCTCTGTCGAGGTCGTCTATATTAGTTTTACTTCTTTTTTCCATTCCGACTCCCCCTTCTCAGCCTGCTTGTATTTGTCGAAGCCGAACTCCTCTATTTCATGGGCGAGGCTCATGTCGCCTGTCGCAACTATCTTTCCATCCACCATGATATGTACCACGTCAGGCTGAAGGTACTCAAGCATCTTGTTGTGGTGGGTTATTACAAGAACTGAATTCTCGCTGTTCTTGAACCTGTTCACGCCCTCTGATACGATCCTTACCGCATCAACGTCTAGACCTGAGTCCGTCTCGTCAAGTATGGCAAGCTTCGGGTTCAGCACTGACATCTGAAGGATCTCATTCTTCTTCTTTTCTCCTCCGGAGAATCCATGGTTAAGGTACCTTGATGCATAGGCCTTGTCTATGTCAAGCTCCTTCATCTTCGCATAAAGCTCTTTCTTGAAAGCTATGGCCTTGACCGCTGTTCCAGTTATCTGGGCCTTTGCAGTCCTCAGGAAGTTCTCGACTGTAATTCCCGGTATCTCCTGCGGAGCCTGGAAGGAAAGGAATATTCCCTTTACCGCCCTCTCATTTACAGGCATATCGGTTATGTCTTCACCCTCGAAATCTATCTTGCCCTGAGTAACCTGATACCTTGGGTTTCCCATCACTACTCCTGCGAGAGTTGATTTTCCTGCTCCATTCGGACCCATGATGACATGGACCTTTCCCTTTTCTACTACCAGGTCTAGCCCCTTAAGTATTTCCTTTTCATCGACGCTTGCCTTGAGATCAGCAATCCTTAATATCTCTGACATTCCAATTCTCCTTTAATCCGACCATTTTTATCTGATTTCACATGTTTCAATTCTACAATCAAATCAATTATGCGTCAACCGAAGTCTATCTTTTTTTTGAATAAGCGGACCCGCAATAAAGGCTCTGCAAAGCTGAAAGCCGCAGAGCCTCATATGTTTTCTCGTTTGACTACATTTTAACGATTGGCGTGTATTTTTTTATCTTTCCAGACTATTTCTTATATAGAGGATACTTTGCGCACAGGTCCCTGACCTTCTCCTTAACTTCAGACAGGTCGTCGTTCCTGTGATTCACTGCATAATCGATGAATTCTGCTATCTTGTCCATGTCCTCAGGCTGGAAGCCTCTGGTTGTCACAGCAGCAGTTCCCATCCTCACTCCACTTGTAATGAACGGGCTCTTGGTCTCGAAAGGTATGGTGTTCTTGTTGGTGGTTATCCCTATCGTATCAAGAAGCTTCTCACATTCCTTACCCGTGATTTCCTTGTTTGTGAGGTCAACAAGTATCAGATGATTGTCAGTTCCACCTGAAACGATCCTGAATCCCCTCTTCATCATGGCTTCAGCAAGAGACTTTGAATTCTTTACAAGAAGGTCTATATATTCCCTGAAGGAATCCTCCATGGCAAGCTTGAAGCAAACTGCCTTTGCAGCGATTACGTGCTCAAGCGGTCCTCCCTGCATTCCCGGGAATACTGTCTTGTCGATGTCCTTTGCATACTGGGCTTTGCAGAGAATTGCACCGCCTCTTGGTCCCCTTAATGTCTTATGGGTTGTTGTGGTAACGAAGTCTGCGTATGGCACCGGGCTTGGATGGGCACCTGTAGCAATCAGTCCTGCGATATGTGCCATGTCTACCATGAAGTAGGCACCGATCTCCTTGCAGATATCCGACATCTTCTTGAAGTCTATTACCCTTGAATAAGCTGAGGCTCCTGCCACGATCATCTTAGGCTTCTCTGCAATTGCCTGCTCTCTAAGTGCTTCATAGTCGATTGTCTCAGTGTCCTTTGACACGCCGTATGATATGAAGTTATAGAGCTTGCCTGAAAAATTGACCGGGCTTCCGTGAGTAAGGTGTCCGCCATGGGAAAGGTTCATACCCAGTATCTTGTCACCGGGCTGAAGCATAGCCATGTATACAGCCATATTTGCCTGTGATCCGGAATGAGGCTGAACATTTGCATGCTCTGCACCGAATAGCGTCTTCATCCTCTCTATTGCAAGAGTCTCGACCTTATCAACTATTTCACAGCCTCCGTAATATCTCTTTCCAGGATATCCTTCCGCATACTTGTTTGTCAGCGCTGTTCCCATAGCCTCCATTACTGCCTCGGCAACGAAGTTTTCCGATGCGATGAGTTCTATGTTGTGCTCCTGCCTGTCCTCTTCCTCTTCGATATATGAGTAAATTTCAGGATCGGCATCTTTCAGATAAAAACTTTTCATGACGTACCCCCTAGTTTATGATACTAACATTATAATCTCAGTATTACGTTCAATCAATCTAAAAATTGATTTAATATTCGTCATTAATGCCTTTTCGACTCTTTTTCACACTTGAAAGCACTTTTCTTTTCTCAATCTGCCAAAACCTCGGTATCACCGATAACCCAATGAATATCCTTTGATTTGCTTTTGCCATCTTTTATAATGCCTTAATACAGATAGTATGGACTGACCCACAATTTATCTATTTTGTGCAAACCTGCAGGCTCCTGTGCTAAAATGGCTGTATAGGAAAATTAAGCACGGCAGGTGTCATATGGACTACAACAGGCTTATAAGGCTAGCCTCCAGGGCTGGCCAGATCATACTTGAAAGCGGCGGGGAGACATACAGGGTCGAAGAGACCATCATAAAGATCCTGAACTCATACGATGTGGGACTTTCAGAGAGCTTTGTCACGCCTACAGGTATCATGGTTTCAATAATCGGACCTGGCGGTGAGATAGTATCCCTTATCACAAGGGTTAAAAGGCTAACTACGAACCTTGAGAAGGTCCACCATGTCAATGCGCTGTCAAGAAGGATAGCGGAGAATCCAATGTCAATCGACGAGCTTTCAACCGAGCTCGCAAGGATCGAGGACATCAGGGAATATTCCCTATTCATGCAGCTGGTGTTTTCAGCTGTGCTTGCATCAGGCTTCACCATGTTATATGGAGGCAATGCAGCAAGCGGCTTCGCCGCTGCTCTGGTGGCGCCAGGGGCAAGGCTGATCCAGCACTATTCCAGGTCATACAATCTTAATGGGATATTCATAAACATCCTGGCAGGAGCATTCGTGTCTGCCTCTTCATACGGACTCATGTCCCTCGGCTTCGGAAGCGACTTCGATACTGTGCTTCTCGGGTCAATAATGCTTCTTGTTCCCGGTATTGCCATAACCAATGCGATACGCGACACTCTCTTCGGGGACTATGTTTCAGGTCTTGCAAGGTTCGTCGAAGCTGCACTAACAGCACTTGGAATCGCAGTCGGAACAGGGCTCGGACTCCTTATTTTCAGATAGGCGGTGCAGCATGATACTTCAATTCATATACGCATTCTTTTCAACCCTGGGCTTTGCGGTCATATTCAACCTTGAGCCTAAAAAGGCACTCACAGCTTCAATTGGAGGAGGCATAGGCTGGATAGTATACTCCTTCAGCCTTGACATCACGCAGACAGAAAGCACCAGCTTCCTACTTGGAGCAGTTGCCCTTACGCTGTTTGGAGAGATAATGGCCAGGAAAATGAGGACTCCTGTCACTAGCTTCGTGACCGCTGCCCTTATTCCTCTTGTCCCCGGAAGCGGTCTTTACAACACCATGCTTGAATCACTCTCCGGAAATTATTCCGGAGCAGCCTCAAGCCTTATCAATACCATGAACAATGCAGGTGCGCTTTCCATAGGGATCCTCATAGTCTTCACAGGAAGCCGCGCCTACACATACTACCAGTCGACACGGGGGGTTATCAGATGACAAGAAGGACGAAGCTTGTCCATGCCACTGGCAGGGAATCAGACCTCAATGAGCAGGTTGAGAAGGCATTGAAGCAGTATAAGATTGGCAGGGATGACATCATAGAGATAAGGCTCAGCAAAAGCGGAAGCACGGAAACTGCCCTTATAATATACGAATATAGGAACGAAGGAGAAATCTGATGGATGGACTTACAACAATACTTTTTGACCTGGACGGCACTCTGCTGCCCATGGACCTGGAGAAATTCCAGGAGCTCTATTTCAAAAGCCTGTCAATGGAGTTTTCCGACCTCATTGACCCCAGGAAGCTTGGCGGCCTAGTCTGGGAATGTACCCTTGAGATGATAAGCGACAAGAGTACGAGGACCAACAGGGAGGTCTTCATGGAAGCCATGGGCAGTAGAGTCGGTCATGACAGTCTTGCCGAGTACGAGAGACGGTTCATGGACTACTATGATAGAAATTTCGAATATGTCAAAGGATCTACTAGTTTATCAGAGCCTATGAGAGAGGCTGTTGCCATTCTCAGGGAAAATGGATACACCCTCGCCATCGCAACCAATCCAGTGTTCCCGGAAGCTGCAGTGCTGAGGAGAATAGAGTGGGCAGGCCTTTCAAGGGACGATTTCAAGCTTGTCACGAACTTTGACAACAGCCACTACTGCAAGCCTAACCTTGAATATTACGAGGAGATACTTAAGACTCTCGGAAAGTCAGCAGAAGAATGCATGATGGTCGGAAACGATGAGCTTGAGGATATGGTACCAAAAAGATTAGGGATGAGGACCTACCTTGTGACAGACAATCTGGTTCCAGGAAATCCAAAGGGACCAGAACCGGACCACAAAGGAACCTCGGTTGATTTCCTGGGATTCATAAAGTCAGGAGTTCAGGCTGGCAGGACATGAGGACTGAATCATCAAGCTTCCAGAGAATCATTGAAATAATGTCAGCGCTTCTCCTGTGTCTTTTCATCTCGTACATCGCACTATCCTGGTTTTATATGCCTGACGTGATTCCGGGCCACTACAACGCTTTCGGGGAGATCGACAGGTGGGGATCCAAAGTAGAAATATTGTTCCTGCCAGCCATTACACTATTTGTGTATCTAATTCTGACTCTAATATCACATTACCCGTCTGCATGGAATGTACCAAGGATTAGAAATGAAGAGAACGCAGCCGCTGTATATAACTGCCTCAAGACACTTCTGGTGCTTCTGAAGCTTGAAATCATCATCCTGTTTTTCTTTTTCAGCTTTTTTTCTGTAAGCGGGAAAAACCTTCCTGCAAGCTACCTGCCAATCTTGCTATTGGTTATCTTTTCTACCACAGCCTATTTCACTGTGAAAAGCTACTATCTTGCAGGAATGGAGTAACACACTTTAATTACAAGTGCACATTTTGCAGGAGATGGTACAAAGGCTTTAAGTTTGTATTCCGTAATTAAGAAGCAACATATGGAAAAGGGAGTTTCAGCCTGGTGCTGATACTCCCTTTGTTTGATTGATATTAATGATTTTGGGATTTATATTTTATTTCGCTACTCGAACGACTTCCTGATCTTCTCTATAGCCTCATCCATCTCCTCATAGGTTGTGTTAAGAGGAGGAAGGATCCTGACGACTGCAGTTCCTGCAGGGAGCACCAGAAGCTTGTTCTCATGTATCCTTGCAATCTTGTCTGCTACAGGTGTGTTGATCTCTATTCCTATAAGAAGGCCCTTGCCCCTTATTTCAACGACTTCCTTACTGTCCTTCAGGACTTCCCGAAGCCTTCCCATGAGGTATTCTCCCTTTTCAGCTACTGACTTAAGGAAATCCTCCTGGAATATGGTCTTGAGCACCTCTTCTGCTGATGCCATTGCTATGTAGTTGCCCCCGAAGGTAGTTCCGTGGGTTCCAGGTCCGAAAACTTCCAGGAACCTCTCGTCACCGAGCAGCGCGCCTACTGGCAGTCCATTTCCCAGACCCTTTGCAAGGGTAACGAGATCAGGTTTGACATCATAGTTCTGGAAGCTGAAGGCTTTGCCGGTCCTGCCGATTCCAGCCTGGACATCATCAACTATGAACATGGCTCCTTTTTCCTTGCACAGTCTCTCGATTTCCTTGAGGAACTCATCTTTGGCTACTAAAATTCCACCTTCGCCCTGGACAGTCTCAACTATTACACCGGCTGTTTCATCATCGATATAGTCCTTGAGTATCTCCGGCTGGTTGTATGGAATGTGCACGAAGGTTCCGAGCATCTCCCCGTAGCCCTTCTTTATCTTGTCCTGTCCTGTTGCGGACATGGTGGCAAAGGTCCTTCCATGGAAGCTCTGCTTGAAGGTTATGAATTTGCTTCTTCCCGTGTACTTCCTTGAAAGCTTTATGGCAGCCTCGTTGGCTTCAGCTCCGCTGTTGCAGAAGAAAGCCCTGGTAAAATGAGAAGCTTCTGTAAGCCTCTTAGCCACTCTTTCCTGCAGGTCGCTGGGGAAAAGGTTCGACATATGCCAGAGCGTCCTGACCTGGTTGATTACAGCCTCTTCAACATTATCAGGCCTGTGTCCCAGATTAAGGACAGCTATTCCTGCTATGTAGTCCAGGTATTTCTCCCCGTCTTCTGTTATTATGTATGATCCCTTGCCTTCTTTAGGCCTTATAGAATACCTTGCATAGGTAGGATATATATAGGACATTACTTCTCCTCCTTCTTGATTGCTGTTCCGGAGAAGCTGCCGCTACTCCATACCGCGTCCTGACCGGACACGATCCTTACCGCACCTATCCCGCTCTCAAGCGCATTGAGTGCTCCTTTTACCTTTGGGATCATTCCGCCGTATATGGTCCCGTCTTGGATCATAGCGTCAATGTCAGCCTTTGTTGTGCTTTCGAGCACTACTCCATCCTTCATTATGCCCTTCACATTTGTGACAAACAGAAGCTCTTCAGCCTTCAGTGCTATTGCCGCATAGGCTGCAGCGCTATCCGCATTGACATTCAGATGCTCACCTGTCGGTCCCTCTGCAAGAGGAGTCACGACCGGTACTAACCCCAGGTCCAGAAGATGTTCAAGAACTCCTGTCTCGGCACCCGTCATGGCACCCACAAGGCCATACTTCTCCCTGTCTATCAGTTCAGCCCTGAAGCAGCTGTCCGGCCCCTGAATCCCGATGGCGGGTATTCCGTTGGCCTTAAGGAGCTTTACTATCTGCCTGTTGGTCTTGCCCGCAAGCATTACCTCTACGGCTGACAAGACTTCATCATCAGTAAACCTGAGTCCGTCGACGAATTTCGTATCTATTCCTTTTTCCTTCAGGTATGACGTTATGTCAGGTCCGCCGCCGTGGACCAGAAGGACCTTGAATCCTGAGTCAAGAAGCTCCTTTATGCTCTGGAAGAAGCCTTCTCCCAGTTCGTCTGCGACACTCCCGCCGCACTTAAGTACAACTGTTCCCATCCCGATGCCTCCTATGACCTGTAGCTTGCGTTGATTTCAATATACTTGTATGTCAGGTCGCATCCCCAGGCTGTAGCCTCACCTTTTCCAAGATGGAAGTTGACTTCAATGTATACAGTATCGCTCTTGAGATATTCCTTTGCAGCCTCTTCGTCGAAGGGCTGGACCTCGCTGTTCTTCAGCATGTACTGGTCACCGAGTATGACATCGACCTTTGAAGGGTCTATTTCAGCTGTTGAATGACCTGCAGCGGATACTATTCTTCCCCAGTTAGCATCATTTCCGTAAACAGCAGTCTTTACAAGGCTCGAGCCTACGATCTTCTTGCTTATGGCCCTGGCATCAGCATCGTTAACTGCTCCCTTGACCTTGACTTCTATAAGCTTCGTCGCACCTTCTCCATCCTGGGCTATGGACTTAGCCAGGTCCTCCGAGGTCTTCCTCAGCATTGTGTAGAAAACATCCCACTGAGGATGCTCTTCATTCAGGAGATTGTTGCCTGCCATTCCATTGGCCATAACAAGAACCATGTCGTTTGTCGATGTCTCGCCATCAACTGTGATCTGGTTGAAGGATATGTCAGTTATTTTTGAGAATGCCCTCTGGAGTGCATCCTTGTCGACGTTCGCGTCTGTGGTTATGAATCCTAACATGGTCGCCATGTTTGGATGTATCATACCTGAGCCTTTGCAGCATCCGCCGATTGTTACCTTGACTCCGTCGATCTCAGCCTCATAGCCAGTGAATTTCTCAATGAGGTCAGTGGTCATTATGGCCTTCTCGAAGGATTTTGCACCCTCTGCTGTAGCCTCAGGCTCAACTTCCCTTATTCCCTTTGCTATCTTCTCCATGTTCAGGAATTCACCTATGACTCCTGTGGAGGCTACTGCAACATAGTGCTCTGGAATGTCGTATTTTTCTGCAGCAAGCCTTCTCATGATCACAGCATCGTCCATACCGCGCTTTCCGGTACATGCATTGGCGCATGCGCTGTTGACTACAACTGCCTGCAGAGTCCTTTCTGTATTCACGCTTTCCTTGGTCACCACGTTAGGTGCAGCTATGAACTTGTTAAGTGTATAGACCGCTGCAGCCACTGCAGGAACCTCGGAATAGATCATTCCGACATCCTTCTTGTTGTACCTCAGTCCCACATGAACTCCATCGGCCTTGAAGCCCTTTGAGCTTGTCACGGAACCTTCCTTCAGGTGCTTTATGTTGTATTTCATATCAAATTCTCCTTCACTCTTTTTTATGGATACATCGGCAGCAGGTCCAATCCTGCAGCCTCATCAAGACCCGTCCAGATGTTCGCGTTCTGGATTGCCTGCCCTGCGGCACCCTTGACAAGATTGTCAATTACTGACACAATCACTGCCTTGCCGGTTCTCTCATTCACTGAAACTCCGATGTCACAGTAGTTTGAGCCCTGCACTTCCTTTGTGGAAGGGAACTCCCCAAGCGGCCTGACCCTGACGAACTTAACGTCCTTATAGGTGTCGGTATAGAGCTTATGAAGCTCCTCAGCTGTCATTGGCGACTTCAGGTCCACGTATTCCGTGGCCATTATCCCTCTGTTCATTGGGATCAGATGTGTCTCGAAGGTTATCATCCCGATTTCAGGATCCCACTTGTTCAGCTGCTGCTCGATTTCCGGAGTGTGCTGATGGGCGTTGACCTTATAAATCTTCAGGTTTTCATTGACCTCAGAGTAAAGGCTGGCGACCGATGCTCCTCTTCCTGCTCCGGTGACTCCTGACTTTGCATCTATGACTATGCTGTTCTTAACGATCATCTTGTTCTTTGCAAGCGGATACAGGCCAAGCACCGAGGCTGTAGGATAGCATCCCGGATTTGAGATGAAGTCTGCATTCCTTATTTCATCCTTCACTATGTCAGCTAGTCCGAAAACCACACCTTCAAGCTCTTCCTTTGCTATCGGATCCTTCTTGTACCATTTCCTGTAATCCTCAATATCCTCAAGCCTGAAGTCCCCTGAAAGGTCAACGACCTTCAGTCCTGCATCCCTGAGCCTCTTTGACCAGTCCCTGGAAATGCCAGCCGGCACAGCTAGGAATACCAGGTCAGATTTGGCTTTTATTTTTTCCGGGTCGATATCGTCCATTATCAGTTCTACAGCACCTGTAAGATGCGGATAGTAGCTTCTTATGGATTCTCCCCCCTTGGAATGAGAATAGATGGCATTGAGCTCGAATACAGGATGGTTGTGCAAAAGCCTTATAAGCTCCACACCGCCGTATCCGGTCGCTCCGACCAGGGCTACTTTCATTGTCTTCACTCCCATCATGAAAATTTATGCTAATTGCAATTATAGTATGAATACTTATAATGTCAATTGCATTTTTATCGTTTATTTTATTTTATCCCTATCTGCACCTTTTGTATACACCAAAAGTCAGCTAAAAACCTCTGCGAACCCTTGCAGGATATAGCTCCTCAAGGAATGGCAATGAAGCCGCGAAGGAGCGGTGATTCAAAAAGTTGAATATTCCATTGAAGTGCCGCGGAACCTGCCTTTGCCAGAGATTCCCATCATTTGGCCACTTGCAGAAATAAATGCAATTTCCAGTCAGATATTATTGCATATATATACCATTGTTT
This sequence comes from Clostridiaceae bacterium UBA6110, assembly GCA_002428415.1. GTDB lineage: Bacteria > Bacillota > Clostridia > Clostridiales > Clostridiaceae > Youngiibacter. Next base: position 12,128 of record DIWI01000061.1, on the reverse strand, counting down.
CAAATATTTATACATCGCAAAAATGCAAAATGCAGGCATAACGCCTGCAGACTGCAAAATTATTTTAAAACCTTTGAAAGGAAATCCTTCGTTCTCGGATGTTTTGGATTCATGAAAAGATTGTCCGGTGAGTCATCCTCAAGCACTATTCCCTCATCCATGAAGATTACCCGGTCAGCGATCTCCTTCGCAAAGCCCATCTCATGTGTCACCACAACCATGGTCATTCCTTCGAATGCAAGCTCTCTCATGACATCAAGCACTTCACCGACCATTTCAGGGTCAAGTGCTGACGTCGGCTCGTCGAAAAGCATGACGTCCGGCCCCATAGCAAGGGACCTGGCGATGGCAATCCTCTGCTTCTGTCCGCCAGAGAGCTGTCCAGGGTAGCTGTTCGCCTTGTCTCTGAGTCCGACCCTGTCCAGCAGGACATATGCTTCCCTGTCAGCATCAGCCTGTGAAAGCCCCTTGAGCTTCCTGGGGCCTATAGTAATATTTTCAAGTACGCTTAAGTGCGGGAAAAGGTTAAACTGCTGGAATACCATTCCCATTTTCTGCCGTATCTTGTCAATGTCAGTCTTTTTCTCGGTAATGGAAATACCTTCAAATATGATCTGTCCACCCGTAGGCTCCTCCAGCCTGTTCAGGCATCTAAGAAGCGTGCTCTTTCCTGAGCCTGAAGGTCCTATGACCACAACAACCTGACCTTTCCCGATTGACAGGTCGATCCCCTTGAGCACTTCCAGTTTTCCAAAGCTCTTTCTAAGTCCCTTAACCTCGATCATCAGTGTTCATCCTCCTTTCGAAGTAGCCCATCAGCTTAGACAAGCTGAAAGTCAGGATAAAGTAGACCACAGCCACCACTATCAGCGGTTCGAATGGCTTGAACGTGTTGCCCCTTATCGTGTCGGCATTGAACATGAGCTCATTGATGCCAATTATGGACGCAATGGACGATTCCTTGATTATCGTTATGAACTCGTTGCCGAGTGCTGGCAATATGTTTTTCACCGCCTGCGGAATTATGATGTATCTCATTGACATTGCCTTGCCCATTCCTATAGACCTTGCCGCTTCCATCTGTCCCTTGTCAACTGCCTGAATGCCCGCTCTTATTATTTCGGCGGTATATGCGGCGCTGTTGACAGAAAGGGCGATGACTCCGGCTGTGAGTCCAGGGAATGATATTCCCAGATGTGGCAGACCATAGAAAACTATATACAGCTGAACGAGTAGCGGAGTTCCTCTGATGAACTCGATATATGCAGTTGCGATAAAATTCAGAAGCTTATTCTTCGACAGCTTGAGAAGAGCAAGCAGAAGTCCGAAAATGAATCCTACAATGACAGTGAAAAATGCGAGAGTTACTGTAATCTTGGCACCTTCAATGTAAAACTGGTAGTATTCGGACATGAAACTAAAATCCAATGGATATTCCTCCAGTCTGACGGCCATTTAGCCGTGTATTGAAAAAAATGTTAGGCGGCAATAGTCACCTAACATTCCCAGAATCATTCTATCATAAACAGAGCTTATTTTTCAGACAGCTGTGTAGCTTCAAGAACAAATTTTTCAAAGGTCCCGTCTCCAAGGATCCTCTCAAGTGTCTTGTTGACTTCAGCAACAAGGTCAGCTGAGCCCTTCTTGACCGCTGCTACCTTTCCTTCACCCTCGTTCTTGATGACGATGCTTGAAATCACAAGGTCAGCATTTTCCTTGACGTTGGATTCAGCAACAGGAACCTCAATTATCGCCGCATCAGCCCTGTTGGACTTGAGCGCGAGGATAAGGTCTGAGATCTTTCCAAGTGAAAGCACTGTTGCACCTTCAACTGCCTTTGCCGCATCTTCCTGAATGGTACCCTTCTGAGCTGCTATTGTCTTACCCTTAAGCGATTCCAAAGTAGCTAGAGTACCCTTATCGGTTCCCCTTATAACTACAGCCTGCTCTGCTGAATAATACTGGATCGAGAAGTCAACGCTCTTTGCCCTCTCCTCTGTAGGTGAAAGTCCTGCGATAACTATGTCAACGCTTCCCTGGTCAAGTGCCGCAAGAAGTCCGTCGAACTTCAGGTCCTTTATCTCAAGCGTTACACCAAGGTCCTTCGCGATTTCCTTTGCTACCTCGATATCGAAGCCCACTATTGTGTCCTTGCCGTCAATTGATGCATGGAACTCGAATGGTGGATAATCAGCACTGGTTCCAAGTACAAGCTTTCCGCTATCCTTTATCCTCTTCAATGATGCTGACATTGCTACAGTTGCCGATGGGGCAGTGGTTGGTGCTGTTGTTGGTGTGGTCTTGCTTCCGCAGCCTGCTGCGAATATCGCCATAGCTGCTACTGATGCTGCCACAAGCCTCTTTATGCTCTTTTTCATATTCTATTCCTCCCAGATTTCATGTTTTACCAAGTAATTATACGTCACATTAAATAATTATTCAATAGTATGCATATCAATAATCCCGCTCAAATATTGCAAATCTACTTATAAAGAAGGAATAATTTTAATGATTTTGCAAAACATAAGAATTTAACCGAGAACCATCCAAACCTGAACGACCTGATTGCTGAAATAGTGAAGAAAAGCCTGCTGACCATCAGGCAAGCAGGCTTTTCTCAATTCATTTCTTAAGCATCTTCAGAAGGGTAAGCAGTACAATTGCTCCAACTACTGATACGGCTATGCTCCAGAGATTGATTCCGGTAGGTCCGGAAAGGTCAAGCAATTTAGCTATCCAGCCTCCGATAATGGCACCACCGATACCGACGAGTATATTGGCAACAATTCCCATGCTTCTGTCTCTTCCTGTGAACTTGCTGGCAATCCATCCTGCCAGTCCGCCAACTACTATCCAACTCAATATATCCATATCGCTTCTCCTTTAGATTAATTATACTTAAATATCTACTCAAGCTATTCCTATAATTGAATCTTATTTCTTAAGGAGAATCAAGTCAACAAATTGGAGGCAATATTCAGCCATTGTTATCCGATTGTTCTTATTTGATCAAAATAACCCCGCTTCGCTGGTTTATCCTATACCATTTTTCGAAACCTTATTCATCAAATGATGACTTCATTCTAATGACTCGGAGCAGAAGATTACCAGAATTCATAGCAGAGACTTTCTGCCGGCTCAAATGATTACCGGTAAGTCTCCTTTGAGCGAAAGGATTTTGGACATTATAACGGAACAGATTGAATGACCTATGAGGTGTATCATAAGCATTAGCCTGATTCAATCGAAATTGTACAGATCGTCTACCCGATATTGTGAATAGCTTTTGTTATTCAAGTCGCTTTGATGAAAAAGCTTGTGTTGCTGGCTCGGAGTCGTATTCAAATCCCCTGGGATCTTCACTTTCCATTTGAACGGATAACTGCTGAAATATCAGATACAGCGCTGATTAGCATTAACAGTTATGCACTGATCTTTACTGAAATTATCCATCGAATGTCAATCATTCTTGTTATGACCTATTAATCGCTTTACATACGTATCTCAATACTGAAGCCACGAGATTGAGCAAACTTTTTCTCCATATGGATTGACCTCACAAAACAGATTCGTAGTAGAAACGGACATTAGTAAGATTAAAATATGGCAAGAAAGAAACCCTGAAACCAATGTATATCAATGGTTTCAGGGTTTCTTATGCTATTCTCGCCCAATGGCATTTTTTCGTTTCGTACTACTTGTTTGAATCTATATATTTCCATCCCTTGACGAAATAATCGATTCCGGACATTAGGGTGAAGAATACCGCCAGGTACATGGCTGCCATAGGCACTATGTTGAAGAATCCATCCAGGAACGGTACAGCATCAAAGATCTTCATCATGTATTCTTCTCTCTCACCGATAAGCTTGATGAGGAATCCGATGATTGCAATCATCTGGGTAGTCGTCTTCACCTTACCCCAGAAACTCGCAGCGATGACCTTTCCGTCTCCGGCAGCTATAGACCTGAGACCGGATACTGCAAATTCCCTCGCAATGATGACTACAACCATCCATGTGCTTACCTCGCCAAATTCGACAAGGGCTATGAGAGCAGATGTTACAAGTATCTTGTCAGCCAAAGGGTCCATAAGCTTTCCGAAGTCAGTGACAAGGTTGTATTTCCTTGCTAGATGACCGTCAATGTGGTCTGTTATCGAGGCTATGATGAAAATCACCGTAGCGATGGTAATATTGAACGGTATAGCTTCTATGGCGACCAGCAGCAGGAAAAAAGGCACTAGTACCATCCTGAATACCGTTATCTTGTTTGGTAAGTTCATTGCACATCTCCATCCGTTCGGGCATGAAAGTCCCGGACCTAAATATCTGTATTCTTGTATAGTATCTGCCTTGGCTTGGCCCCATCCTTGCCGGATATGACGCCTCTTTCTTCAAGCTGGTCCATTATCCTGGCAGCCCTGTTATATCCAATCCTCATCCTTCTTTGAAGGAATGAGGTGGATGCCTGCTGGTATTCTACCACAACCTTCACAGCCTCGTCGAATAGTTCATCTCCATTTTCTTCGGATTCTCCATCCTCTCTGCCCTTTTCGATATGATTGATGATCTCTTCATTATAAGACAGCTCCGAATCAGGAACCTTGATCCTCACAACAATCGCTTCCACCTCTTCCTCAGATATGAATGCGCCCTGGACCCTCTTCGGCTTCTGTTCCCCTACCGGATAGTAGAGCATGTCGCCTTTTCCAAGAAGCTTTTCAGCTCCTCCTGAATCAAGGATCGTCCTGGAGTCTATCGAACTGGATACTGCGAAGGATATCCTGGATGGAATATTTGCCTTTATGACACCAGTTATGACGTCTACAGAAGGTCTCTGCGTGGCTATGACAAGATGCATGCCAGCCGCCCTTGCCATCTGGGCAAGCCTTGCTATATAATCCTCAACCTCGTTGGCAGACACCATCATCAGGTCAGCAAGCTCATCCACGACTATGACAATGTATGGAAGCTTCGTTAATTCCTTTTTCTTCTTTACAAGCTCATTATAGCTTTCAATGTTCCTCACGCCATACTCTGCAAAGCTCTGGTATCTTCTAGTCATCTCATTGACCGCCCAGTTAAGTGCCCCAGCAGCCTTCTTCGGATCAGTCACTACAGGGATAAGCAGATGCGGTATTCCGTTATATACGTTAAGCTCGACAACCTTTGGGTCGACCATAAGCAACCTGACCTCATCAGGGTTATACTTGTATAGTATTGATATTATGAGGGAGTTTATGCAGACTGACTTTCCCGAACCTGTGGCTCCGGCAATAAGCACATGAGGCATCTTGGTAAGGTCACCTATTATGCTCTCTCCGGAAATGTCCTTTCCGAGTGCTACCGCAATCTTCTTGGTGGATTTCTGGAACTCCTTGGACTCTATGACCTCCCTTAAGTAAACCGGAGTGGTCTCACGGTTCGGAATCTCGATGCCTACCGCTGCCTTGCCCGGAATAGGAGCCTCGATTCTCACTCCGCTGGCGGCAAGTCCCAGGGCTATGTCGTCAGAAAGACTGACTATCCTCGACACCTTGACTCCAGCCTTTGGCTGCAGCTCATACCTTGTGACGGAGGGTCCCTTAGACACGTTGATGACATGAGCTTCGACACCGAAGCTCATAAGGGTCTCCTCAAGCTTCCTGGCGTTGTCCCTGATTTCAGTCATGTCTTCCCGCTCAAGCATTCCCTTGATGTTTTCCTTTAGCAGCCCTATCTCAGGGTAATGGTACCTGGGTTTGGGCCTTGCCTTGACTCCGACACTCTCTATGTCAATATCAATCTGATGCCCTTTAAGCGGCACCAGGTCTTCCAAATCTACTTCAGGCTCTTCATGTTCATCATGAAGGACCACCTCTACAGGTGCTGATTCAATTATGAGTTCAGGCTTTTTTTCTTCAGCCTTCATTTCCTCTTTTTGGATCTTCTCCTCAAGCACGTTTATGAATGGACTCTTCTGGAACCTTTCGGGGTCAGGCTGAATTATTTCTGCCTTAGCTTCATTCCTTACCTCAGATTTTGGTTCCTCACCCTTCTTCATAATGTCGAGGATCTTCATCTTCTCTTCGATCCGCTTATCATCCTCAAGCTTACCTGCACCCTTCACTTCCTTGTTAAGGGTCCTCTTCATCATCATGTCCTTGGTTGCAAGCCTGACCTGGTTGCCCTTTTTGAGCGAATCGTAGACGGTCGTGTTGAAAATCAGCACTCCAGACAGTATGGCTAGGCATCCTGCAACGATGTACGCACCGACAGGACCTATGAGCCTGTATAGCGGCGTCGCGAAAATCAGGCCCAGGATACCTCCATGGTACCTATCCTCAAGGTTCATGAGATTCCTCATTGTAGCAAAGAATCCGGTCGAATGGATGCTCTCCATCCTGTTAAGGGACATTATCATTGCAGCCGTCGCTATCAGAAGCATTACGCCATAGGTTCTCTTGTTTGAAAAAATACCAGGTCTTCTCAGTATCAGGGAAATGCCTGACAACAAAAACAAAAGTGGCACTGCATATGCCGTTATTCCGAATGCAGCGAATACCGCTTCACCGATGGTTTTGCCCAGCACTCCTGAATTTCCCGAAAAAAGAGTCACTCCTATGAATATACCTGTACCCGTAAGGGCCAGGCCGAGTATTTCAGCTCCGAATATGTCATCCTTCTTCTTAACTGCGGTCTTTGCATTGGTTTTTCGGGTTCCGCTTCTTTTGGCAGTCGAAGCCTTTGCATTCGTCTTAACGCTTGTCCTCGCAGCAGGCTTCCTTGCAGCTTCCTTCAAATGGACCCCTCCTTCCTGTGGCAGATGGTTAGCCGCCTATCATGAGTATAATTTTAGCATATATTTAAGATTATTTGAATGGAATCAGGAACCTTGAATCATTTAATAAGGACCAGGGAGCCGTTGGAGGAGTCTGCCAGTTAAGGCTGTTAGCGATCAATCTTACTGCATAGGATATATTAAAGCAATCTATATATGTTTTAATAGTATTAAAGTCTCTTGAAACACGAATTTATATTTAAATTTTATGTTTATTGTTTGTCTTTTGCTTTATAATCAGATATAATACCATGTGTGTCAGGTCTGACTAGAAATAAAAATCCTGATATAATTGATAAGTCCTATTCGCAAATGCCAAATTATCGGAGGAATTTCGATGAACAAACGAAACGCTTTGTTTTTCCTGGCTCCCGGACTCGTACTTCTGACACTCTTCCTTGTGTTGCCTCTTGTGAGTATTCTGTGGCCAACAATCTATGTCGGCGGGATAACATTCGAAGGCTACATTAACTTTTTCAAGGATGAGTTCAACCTGAAGATACTGGCGAGGACCCTCAGGATATCCGCTACAGCTTCAGTGATCTGCATATTGCTGGGTGTTCCAACATCATACTTCATATCGAGGACCAGGCAGAGCATGAGAAGCTTCCTCATGGCACTGTCAATGTTCCCAATGCTCACCAATTCGGTAGTCAGAAGCTTCGCCTGGATAAATATCCTGGGAAAGAACGGAGTACTGAACAACCTGCTGGTTGCATCAGGAATCGTCGCCGCACCAATAACAATGCTATACACCGAGTTTTCCATACTTGTCGGTACTGTTTACCTGTTCCTTCCTATAATGGTAATAACCCTTGTCGGAGTCATGGAAAACATCGAGCCTGAGGTTGTGGAAGCTGCAGAAACTTTAGGGGCTGGACGAGGTAAAGTCTTCATGAAGGTCATACTTCCACTGAGTATGCCTGGTATACTCGTAGGAAGCGTGCTTGTATTCACAGGCGCCATGACTGCATACACTACGCCACAGCTTCTTGGCGGAAACAAGAACATGATGCTCGCCACCTTCATTTACCAGAAGGCCATGACCCTTGGCGACTGGAACGGTGCAGGAATAGTCGCAGCAATCATGATAGTGGCCACACTGATCGTCATGAAGATACTTAACAGCATAGCGGAAAGACTTGACAGGAGGAGTGCGTAAATGAGAAAGAACAGACTCCTCACAGCATTCTCCTTCCTTGTGTTCATGTTCATGTTCATACCTCTTGCAATCATCGTCGTGACCTCCTTTGGAGAAGGCTCAACCATAGAATTCCCGATAAGCGGATTCACCCTGAAGTGGTACAGCAACATATTTGCTTCAAGGACCTTCGTATCTGGCTTCACACTTAGTCTCCAGATAGGGCTATTAGCAACCATATTGGCACTGATAGTTGGAATTCCAGCTGCCTATGCCCTGTCAAGGTCGGAGCTTGCTGGAAAAAGCAGGATAAAGAGCTTTTTTCTCTCGCCTACCATAGTACCCGGAGTTGTTGTCGGCTACTCGCTGTATCAGTTCATAGTTGTTTCCCTTAGAATCGAGGTTTATTCAGGACTTCTGCTTGGACACTTCCTTATCTCACTCCCCTATGTGATAAGGGTTGTAGGGTCAAGCCTGGAGCAATTCGACTTTTCCATTGAGGAAGTCGCATGGACTCTTGGCTGCGGAAAGCTCAGGGCTTTCATGAAGGTTGTTCTGCCGAACATGACTTCCGCAATATTTGCGTCCTTCATGCTGGCGTTCATCAACTCCTTCAACAACATACCTGTATCCATGTTCCTTTCCGGACCTGGAGTAAGGACACTGCCAGCAGCTCTCATGAACTACATCGAATATTACTACGATCCCACCGTTTCAGCTGTATCCGTGCTGCTCATGGCAGGCACTGTAGTCCTGATGTTCCTCATCGAGAAGACGATGGGAATTTCAGCGGTCAATAAATAGGAGGCTTTCGAATGTCATTTTTGGATCTTAAGAACATAGGAGTCACCTACGACAAGAAGACAAGGATACTCCAGGAACTGAACCTTTCAATAAACAAGGGCGAGCTTGTTTCACTCCTCGGTCCCAGTGGCTGTGGAAAGACAACCACCCTTAGGGTCATCGCTGGACTTATTGAGCCCTCAGAAGGCACATTGTCCGTAGATGGCGAGGATATGACTAAGATACCTGTACACAAGAGAAATTTCGGTTTAGTATTCCAGAGCTATGCTCTTTTCCCCCACCTGACAGTAAGGGAAAACATCGCATTCGGATTGAAGTTGAGAAAGGAAAGCACCGATTCGGTTGACAAGAAGGTCAATGCCATTCTCGATTCAACGCATCTCGGTGAATTTGCAGACAGGTACCCAAGGCAGCTTTCAGGCGGTCAGAGGCAAAGGGTGGCACTGGCCAGAGCACTGGTAATTGAGCCTAAGCTGCTACTTTTGGACGAACCCCTTTCCAACCTGGACGCCAAGCTCAGAGTCGGTATGAGAGTTGAAATCAAGAGGATACAGAAAGAGCTTGGCATAACATCAGTATTCGTCACCCATGACCAGGAGGAGTGCTTCTCCATATCGGACAAGGTAGCAGTAATGAACAAGGGAGTCATCGAACAGTATGATACTCCGGAGAACATATACAAGAAGCCAGCAACCGAATTCGTCGCAAGGTTCATAGGCTTCGAGAACTTCATAGAGCTTGAGCCTTCAGGCAACGGAATGTTCAAGGCAAAGGATGGAAGCCTGTTCAAGGCAGACGAGTCATCAGACGGGCCGGCACTTGGAACCATAAGGCCTGATGACATTGAAATCCTCGAATCGTCATCTGAAAAAACATCCAATATGGTGACCGGCAGGGTTTTGGTCAGGACATTCCTCGGTAAGAGCTACCAGTATGAGGTAGATACTGACCTTGGTAAAATCATTGTCAACGGACCTGATGAACATGTCAAAGAACCGGGAGATGAGCTTCTGCTTAATCTTCCATCAAATAAAATAATACTGGTTTGACCAGAAAAAAGGAGTAAACAATGAAAAAGGTACTAGCAATCGTAATGACCGCTGCCCTTACAGTAACAGTGCTCGCAGGATGCGCAAAGAAGGTCGAGGAGCCAACAAAGCTTGTCATATCAACCTTCGGACTAAGCGAGGATATCGTGACAAGAGATATCTACGAGCCTTTTGAAAAGGCAAACAATGTCGAGATAATCGTCGAGACAGGAACTACATCAGAGAGGTATACCAAGCTTGAATCTAATCCTGCTGCAGGCGTCGACCTTATCGAATTGTCACAGGCAACCGCAGCAAAGGGCTATGCAAAGGGTCTTTTCGAGAAGATAGACTACTCCAAGATACCGAATGCAGCAAAGCTCATAGCAAGCACAAAGGGAATAACAGACAAGGGATTCGGCCCGGCTTACACCATCAACAGCATCGGAATAATCTACAACAAGGAAGCAGCCGGCATGGAGATAGATTCATGGGAAGACCTTTGGGATCCTTCACTCGCAGGCAAGATTTCAATACCTGACATAGCAACAACATTCGGTCCTGCAATGGTACATGTCGCAAGCGACTTCAAGGGTGTGGACATAAAGACCGATAACGGTGCTGCAGGCTTCGAAGCTCTTGCTGAGCTTAAGCCGAACATAGTCAAGACATACGCCAAGTCCTCAGACCTTGCAAACATGTTCAAGTCTGGTGAAATTGCTGTAGCTGTAGTTGGAGACTTCGCTATTCCAATAATCTCAGCAGCAGACCCTGCAGTGGAATATGTTGTTCCAGCTTCAGGCACATATGCAAACTTCAACACCATCGACATAAACGTCAATTCCAAGAACAAGGAGCTTGCATACAAGTTCATCAACTGGAGAATAAGCCAGGAGCTCCAGACAGTTACAGCCAAATCACTCAATGAGGCACCTGTAAACTCAGGAGTTGTCCTTGACGCAGAGACAGCAAAGAACAAGACCTATGGCGATGTAGCAAAGAACGCCAAGACAATAGACTACTCCTTCGTAAATCCGATCCTTTCAGGATGGGTCGATACCTGGAACAAGACCCTCAACAACTAGGAGAACTCATGGAAAAGGTCGACCTTCTAATAGAAAATGCGAAGGTGTACAACGCCTTCACCCACAGCTTCACTGAGAAGTCAGTGTACATAAAGGACGGCAGATTCCTGCACATATCAGAAGGCCCTGAAGAGGGCCTTTCTGCTATTGTCAGGATAGATGCTGAAGGGATGCACATGATTCCGGGGCTTATCGACATACACATGCACATCGAAAGCTCCATGACAGTTCCAGGCATCTTTTCAGATGCAGTCCTTCCCCACGGAGTAACAACAGTAGTCGCAGACCCCCACGAAATTGCCAACGTCTTCGGTATAGAGGGCATCAGGGCATTCATGAATGAAGACACAATTCTCGACATATTCTACGGGATACCGAGCTCAGTGCCTTCGACAAGTCCTAGCCTCGAAACAACCGGCGGCGCTATAGGAACAGATGAGATAAAGAAGCTCCTTAGCGACCCAAGAGTGTTATGCCTTGGTGAAGTCATGAACTTCAAGGACATAGTATCCGATGAGGATTCACTTTCCAACAGGATCATAAGGCTATGCAATGAAGAGAGGCCTACCCTGGCAATAGAGGGCCACTGCCCGAGGGTCTCGGGGCTTGACCTTTCAAGGTTCCTTTACCACGGCATAGATGCTGACCATACCCAGCAATCACCGGAGTCGATCCTTGAGAAGATATCAAACGGGATGTTCCTGGAAATGCAGGACAAATCCCTAACTCCCGAGAACATTAACGTAATGAATGAGAACAGCTTCTACGAACATTTCGCACTGATCACCGATGATGTCATGGCAGACAGGCTGCTTACAGGTCATCTTGACAGGATTGTAAGAAAAGCCATAGAATGCGGACTTCCCGCAGAAAAGGCCATATACGCAGCCACCTATACCCCTGCAAGGCGAATGGGTCTGAGGGACAGAGGCTCCATAGCACCCGGTAAGCTAGCTGACTTCATATTCCTTGAAGACCTAGAAGGCTTCAGGATTAATGCAGTATACAAGAATGGCAAAAAGGTTGAAGGAGCCCAGGCAGATACCTATTCTCACAGCTTTCCTGAAAGTTTCCTTGACTCGATAAGATGCAGGAGAGCAGTTTCAGCTGACTTCACAATAAAGTCAAAGGAATCACGGAAGGCTCTAGTCAACTGCATCGCTATACAGAAAGTCGGCACCTTCACCTCGAGGATCCAGAAGAAGGTTGATATAAAAGATGGATGTCTTGACTGGGAAGGATCAGGTT
>DIWI01000097.1 GCA_002428415.1 Clostridiaceae bacterium UBA6110 | reverse complement strand
GTATTCACTGATACTGTGCCGCCAGCTCCCGCGAAGGTTGATGCCGCGAGGAGATACGAGGTTGAACTAACCTTTGCAATGTCATTTGCAAGGATTGACAGCTTATCAATAACCGCTACATCCGAATCATTTATGTAAGCTCTGTTGTCACAATCAACCAGTGCTACAGAAACCGAACCTGATACTGATACTGAGTACAATGACCCAGATATCGATACTCCTGCAACAATAACTCCCACGTCTTCAAGTGTGTCTGTTGTGACCTCAACATCCTGTCCGTATAGTACGGACTTTGTAACATTATCCTTGTCAATATATGCATATGTGGTGTTCTTTATGCTGGTGTGGTCAACTGCTGCTCCTACTGCGACAGCGCCTACTGTCAGTCCTCCTGCCTTGACATCGACTTCCGTACCCTGATGGGCCTTTACCTTGACCCACATGCCTGGATCAGACAGGCTGTTGATTGTGGATGCCACAATATATGCCTTCGTCGTATCGCTGACAAGTGTGACTGAAAGCTGTCCTGAAAGTGCTAGTGCTCCGATTGAAAGAGATCCCGAATATACAGTGATCTTATCATCACAGTCGGCAACTATGAACAGACCTTTCGCCTTGACCAGACTCTCGACTCCCAGGCTATCCCATGACTTGACGTCAAGCTCTTCCTTCGTGCCCTTGGCCTTTATGTCAGAGTAAGAGCTGTAGGCAAGTGTCGTGTTCTCCACGTTGTTGACGACCGCAACTGCACCTATTCCGATAGCGCCGCCAGTGAGTGCTCCTCCATATGCATTTATGCTGTTTATAGAGTCGGCAAGTATATATACATTTCCTGCCGCTTCAGCCGTTGAATGGTCAACGTATGATTCGGTGCGGTTTCCGATGAGGTTGATTGCTGTAGAGCCTGCAAGGGCTACTGAGCCTCCGCTTCCTCCAGCAGCTATCGTCTCAATGGTCGTATCCGACTTCGCGATGATGAGTATGCTTCCTGAAGAAACAAGCTTGGACGCCAAATCCGCATATGCCTTCACAGTATTGCCAATCTCGTTGTACGCCGCTCCGGCTCCGATTCCCGCAGTACCTGCAATGCTTACCTGGCCTGCTACGGACCTTATGACCGATGTGTCTGAGGCATTTATTCCTATACCAGGCACCGGACTGCCCTCTGCGTAAGCCGACGTGTTCTTTGAAGTGACATCGCTGTCCGAGATGAATGCAAGCACACTGTTCTCGATCCAGTTCAGCGAAACTGCCAGAGCTGCTGAATAGGATCCTCCTGCCAAAGCTGCAGATACTGTCTCAATGCTTGCTGAAGATCTCGCAACAAGTATCACATCACCTGAATCGGATGTAACATCCGAGCCTGAAATGGAAGCTACCACAGAATTCTTCACGTTGTTCGTAGCTACTCCTGCACCGATTCCTCCTGTTCCTCCTCCTGCAACTGCTCCGGCAAGTGACTGAATGGTCTTCAATGCATGAGTGGTTTCATTCTCATCAAGGGTTCCGTCATTGTCATCAGGATTTCCGTCAAAGCTTGAAGACAATTCATCTCCACCATCAGCCTGAAGCATTGATGCCGGTATGGTCTCCCTCTTTTCGATCAGGGCTTCCAGCACTATGCTGTTCTTTGCAGTTACAACAGAACCATTGAGAATTTCCGCTGAAGTCTTTGTAGTGACGTTGTTTACTGCAACAGATCCCTGTAATCCGATTCCACCAACGCTTGCACCAGCGGCTATATTGAATATGAAAGAATTTGTCATGGCCTTCAGGCTGATCGACCCGTTCGTGGATGTTACCCTTGAGCTGTCGATATACGCCCTGGTCCTGTTGACATGGGTTCCATCACCTATGTTAACTGTACTAACCGCTGCTCCTGCACCTACAGCTCCTACTGAAACATTTCCAGCAATGGAGCTTGCCGCTGAATTATCGTATGCTTCCAGAGATATATTCCCTGCTGAGCTTACAAGCTTAACCGCTGGATCAAGCGTATCAATGCAGCCCTTGATGTAGCTTTCCGTATCCATATATATGTTGTTCATGGATATGGCTCCGTTCACCGCAACTAGAGCTCCGCCGCCTGCTGCAGATATGCTCCTGATCATCGAATCCGTCGATGCGCTTAACTTCACAACTGTTCCTGATATTATCCTGGAATTCTCGATCCAGCTCTTCGTTCCAACGGTTGCAATATCACTTAGCGTCACCTTCGTACCCTTGTCATTTGTCTGGTCATCCTCCACATACCCGTCATCAGCCTCAGTTGATTTGCAGCCTATATTGTTGATTGCGAGTGAGCCACCAATAGCTGCAAATGCAGAAGTGCTGAGTGACCCTGCAAGAGAGGATATCTTTGAAGAATTGACTGAATCAAGGTAAACACCCTTGTCCGCAGATACTGTTGAATTGTAGATGCTTGTAAATACGCTGTTGGCTATGGTGTTCTTCGCAACAGATCCGGTAAGGCTAACATACAGCCCGAAGCCTCCGCCGGCAGAGCTTGCCTTGATTTCTGAATCTGAATCCGCATCAAGTGACAGGCTGCTCTTGCTTGTGACAGTTGAATTTTCCACGTACGCCCTGACTTCATTCGCTATCTCGTTGAATGCAGCTGCCGCTCCAATTCCACCGCCATTTACAGCTACGTTGACCTGCCCTGCTACAGCTATTATGCTTGAGGTATCCTTAGCTGTTAGAACGACTCCCGATACCTTCAGCGGATCATTCTCCACGTAGTTCGCAGTGACAGTGCTGTTCAGAATATAGGCATTTGTGTCATTTTCAATTTTATTGAGTGATACACCTGCTGCAACCGCAACGTAGTTTGTAATGACTATGGCTGCTGAAAGCGTCTCGATAGATGCTTCAGAGATGGCCTCGATATGTATCTGTCCATCTGATGAAGTTACTATAGATGATGCAATAGCCGCATTGACATTCATCCTTACATCATTTGTAGCAACCGCTGCACCTATGCTTCCTGAACCTCCGCCTGCAACAGCTCCCGCAAGAGACTGTATCGTGGTTATACGCCGGTCATCCTCCGAATCATCGTCTGACTCCATGTCAAGCGAACCAATGCTTCCACCCTGATCTCCCGCAGATACAGCACTAGCCGGGATGGAATCCCTGTTGCTTGCATGAGCCTTGAGAGTCACACCGTTCTTAGCGTTCACAATGGAATTGTTTCTGATCTCAGTGTTTGTATTCGTCCTCACATTATTAACTGATACTGAACCCTGAGCACCAGCGTTGCCTCCAACTGCTATTCCTGCCGTGAAGTTGAATATCACAGCATCAGCCTTCGCTGTTAGCTCAGCCTTACCGCCCGTAGTCTCGACATTCGAATTGTCTATGTTAGCTGTTATGACATGTGGCGATGCTACAGTACCGATATTCACCGTTCCAACCGCTGCTCCTGCTGAAACCTTGCCAGATACTGCAAGTGTCACGGATATTATGCTGACCGTTGAGTGGTCCTCAGCCTTCATTATGAGGTCTCCCAATACACGGACATACCTTTCAGCTGCATTGCAGTCCTTGATAAAAGCTTCAATCAAGGAATATACATTGTTTATTGAAGCTGCTCCGCTTAAGCCTCCATCACCGGCAATTGTTCCTGCTCCTGTAATGTTCTTGATGACTGAGTTTGAAACAGCGCTCAGACTAAGTCCGCCAGCAGTTGAAACAACCTTGGAATTCTCAATGTAGCTTCTTGTCTTGTTCGGGTCACCTGAGGTACCGATGTTGTTAGTCGCGATTGCAACTCCTATTGCCGCCTTTCCTGCTCCTGCAACCGTACCGGATATCGCTCCTATCTTAAGGTTATCCGTTGCATCAAGAGAAATGCTGTTCACAGTCTCAATTTCCGAATTCTTGATATACGTCTCGGTGTCTGACCCTATGTTATTTACTGATACAGATCCACCTGCAGCAAGAGTCTTTGCCACTGCTCCACCCGCAGTAATATTGTGTATTGTCGCATCTGTGGAAGACTTCATTGCAAGAGAAGCAGCATCAAGTTTCGTATCCAGCAGATACGCAGTGACGATCTTGTCGATCTCGTTATAGGACAATGCGATTCCAAACGAAGCCTTATCAGATGCCGCAAGGGATCCTGCCAGTGAGAATATGTACGATTCATCTATGGCATCCATTGTCACAGCGCCTTCAATATCCTGACCAAGGGTCTTCTTACCGCTTACAAACACCTTAGTGTCACCGATGATTGTGTTTACGGAAACAGACAGCGCACCTGCCATGCCTTCCTTGCTTGCGCCTAAAGCAGCAGTTATCGCTATGATCTTGCCCTTCGTCTCCGCATCCATGTCAAGGAAGCCTGCGGCATCAACATCCGAGGATTCAATCGAAGCTATGGTGTAGTTCCTCTCGCATAAGAGACCCGGTATGTCATTGAACGCTATGGATACACCAATTCCACCCTTGCCTCCGTATGCCAGTGCGCCCGCTATGGAGAATATGAGCGAATTGTCCTTGCTCATCAGCTTCACGTTGTTTGCAGAAATCTCAGATAAGTTGATTATGGACGCCGCCGTCTGGCTCCCGATCGCATTAATGCTGACCTGACCTGCAATGCTTGCGCTGTTTGAGCTTGTGGATGCTGAACCGCTGGCGCAGATTGATATTATCCTCTCGCTTCCGTCGGCGCTTGAATCATAGCTTCCTGAGAGCAGTATATAAGAGTTGTCTGTCAGCGACTTCGTCACATTTGTTATGTCATTGAAAGCGAACGATCCTGCAAGCCCAACCGATGTTCCCTTCGTTGTAACCAGTGACATTGATCCGCCTGCACCGATGATGAGCGTCTTGTTGCCGGCCGTCATCGTAAGTGAAACTGCCTTGATTGCAGCGTCATGTACAAAAGCGATCGCAGTGTCACCCATCTCATTGATGACCACCTCAGCCGATATTCCCAGTCCGAACTTGCTCTCGCTCTTAGGCTCTTCAGGCTTGTTCGGATCAGGCGTCTTCTCCTTGACTACAGCCGCGGCGAGTGCCAGTGAGAATATGAAGCCGTCATTCTTAGCTTCAATGGTGACAGGTCCGTTTGCTATGACTGTGAAGAGTGCATCTCCAGGCTTGCCATCAGACGTTGCAGATAGATACTCGTTGCCGATGAATGCCTGCGTATCCCTTGTAATCTCATCTATGGCTATTGACGCCCCTATGCCGATGCTGTTTGAGGTTGCAATGCCGCCCGTAAGGTTGATTATGAAGCTTGAATCCTTAGCGTGGATCCTTAATACAGACTCGGTCTTAGGAGTACTGTAATCCCCGATGAATATCCTTGCGCCGTTTTCGATGCCCGCCCACGTCTTGTTGTTGATGTCGATAATGGAGAAGGTTCCGTTGAATGCGAACGTTCCTGCAGTTCCGCCTGAAGCCGAGAACGAGAAGCTGAAGGAATTCGTATCCGCTGAAACATCAAGCTCATCAGCGTATAGCAGCACTCCATCCTCAATAATCGCTGTCGACACGTTGTCATATCCTACTATGATTACCGTACCTCCAAGTGCTCCGCCCTCAGCCTCAACTCCAGTTCCACCTACAGACCCCTTGATTTTCAGAGACTTTCCGCCGCCTGACAAACCAGGAACCTCAATGTTTCCGCCAAGATGTATCGCCTCGTTCACGACCATTGAAGTTACTGAAACCTTCTGCAGACCGGTCCTGTATGCCATATCCGTAATCTGGTTTATCTTTGCATTACTATCGATATAAGCTTGTGCCGTGCCATTCAGGTCAATTACCGATACTGCTCCGCATATGCTTACATTCGCACCTTTTGCCGTACTCTGGGTCCAGGTGTTAACGAAGTTGTTGTCATAGCCGAAGCTGTCAAGGTATGTGCTGAAGGTCCTTACCAGCTCACCTCCCCTGTACTGCCAGTCAGCGCCCATATCCTCCCAAAGCAGCTCATTCGCATAGTTTTGAGCACCAAGTACCAATTGTGCCGGGACCTCTCCCAAATACTTGTAAAGGTGTCCTCCTTCTCCTCCTGCAGAATGCCCTTCAAGTACCTCAACCACATCACCAGTCTTTACGCTTACCTCTCCATCACCTGAAGTGACCTGCTCCAGTGAACCAAGGTCAAACCACATTCCTGATGTGAAGTCGATGGTCTTAAGGTCAATGGTCTGTCCGTATACGACCATGCCATCTTTAGTTTCTGCCAGGTACATGTAGTAGTTACCCGGAGTTCCGTTAGTCGCATTTTCATCGTCAACCAGGATTACATCACCTGTATATACCATCTTGTAG
This sequence comes from Clostridiaceae bacterium UBA6110, assembly GCA_002428415.1. Lineage (GTDB taxonomy): Bacteria > Bacillota > Clostridia > Clostridiales > Clostridiaceae > Youngiibacter. The sequence goes on along the minus strand of DIWI01000097.1, from coordinate 60,466 downwards.
CCTTCGCTTGATTTGTATGTGGGTGTTCCTCCAAGTGCAAGGTATGCCTTGTATGCATCCTGTATAAGGTTCAACCCCCAAACGAATTCGAAGTCATTAAGTGACTCAGCCTTTACAGCAAGATCATGAGCTGCATCCATGGATGCGTTTTCGGCTATGAAAGCATATGCATTATTGGTGAATATGCCTATGGCCACTGCCGCAGATCCTGCGAACTCGGTCTTCTTCTCTTCTTCTGTCTGGGCTTCGGCTGTCTTCTCAGTTTCAGATATTGCTCCTGAAGCCATGACATAAGGCTGGCTTTCCACTATGGCATTGATTGTTGCGGATCCCAGTGTCTTTACTACCGCAAACGTCGTGCCCAGTGGGAGTCCTATCCTCGCCGTGGCAGTATTGATGTCAAGGTAAACTGCAACTGCAGCTGCCAGCTCGAAGGCTGATGTCTGTGACTGTGTCTTGTTCCCTGCAGTCTGCTGCTCATCCGATTTCTTCTTTACAAGATCCTTGATCTTACCGAAGAGAACCTTTGCCTTGTCCATTATCATGGTCTTTATCGTGCCCGCTTCATCATCCAGAAGATTTCCGAATGTTGTCGTATTTACTCCAGTCTGGGCACATACGCCTACAGAGGTTGAAGGTATCTGCCCGAACATCTTGTCCATGTTTATCGAATCTTTTGTCGCGTATGCCTTAACTTCCATATCCCCTGCAACTGTTGCATTTCCATCAAGCAAGGAATTCGTTGTTCCATTCTCATATGAGACTGCAACAGCCATTCCGACCTTTCCGCTGTCTCCTGTCTTAGACCTTGCCAGTGTCACGTTCCTGTCTACAGTTTCAGACAGAAGTGTCAGGTTTCCCCCGACATTTAATGTCGAGGTATCAGAAGCATGAACTGTAGCGTCTGAATTTAATACGCTGACCGCCACTGCAAAGCTGACTCCCCCGATTCCGCTTGCGCTTCCAACCACCTGAAGGGTGTTGTCGGAAAGGGCATTAAGGTAGCAATCCCCTTCTGTAGTTATGCTTCCGTGTACTACAACATCAGCATTGGAGCTTGCCACGCCGACTGAAACTCCTGCACCCATCGCAATTGGCGACGTGGATGCGTTTGTGTAGCTCTTCGCCGTCGCAGTGAAGCTCTTGCCGCTTATTTGTGCACCCTCAGCTACAGTAATTGCCGCATCCGAATCAGACACAGCAACGGCTGCGAAGAGGTTGATGTCCTGCAGAAGATCAAGTCCGGTAGTGACAGCCTTGTCAATCAGGCTATCGGGATTTGTGACATCTTCAGGCAGTACATACTCGTTGTCAGACCTGGCAATTAGTGTTATATCTCCTCCCTTTATTACCACATTCTCACCGATCTCAATCTTCGTTTCAGCGTTGTCTATCTGTACTGAAGGTATGAAATCAGTTATTGTGGTCTCCTTTGTGTCCAGCGCTGTCATCAATATGGCTCCTGCCATATACTCATTGTTGGTATGTGTCAATATCCTTGCCCCGGTCTTGATTGTTATTATTGAGGCGGTCATTGAGACATCTCCTGAGTTTGCAGCGGATTCCGAATCGATAAGATCCGTTTCGCCTGGTGCCAGCACTCTTGTCGATATCGTCTTGTTATCCAGGAGCGTAATGCTCTTGAATGTGTTGTCGGTGTTCGCAGATGTCATGTCAATGTCTGTTCCGGGAAGTATCAGGTCCTGATTTATCTGCACATCACCGTCAATGCATATCCAGCCCTGACTCGTCGGAAGCAGATAGAAGTCAATCCTGTGCAGCTGAAGCTCAATTATGAACGCTTGCGTGAATTCTGCCGATGCTGCCACATAACCTTCCTTGATTGCCTCCAGCCTGTAGTCTCCTGCATCCACCCAGAAATAATAGTGTCCGTCTTCCAGAGTGACCTGCGGATTTGGATTGATATAGTTTATATATATGCCTTCACTAGTCCCTCCATCGATTTTCTTGTACAATGTGACGGTGGCTCCTGTAATAGGCGCTTTGCTTATAGCATCATATACATATCCACTAGGGTCAATCAGCTCTGGAATCTGAGCTTCTTCATTAGTAATTGCTTCAAGCCCTGCTCCACCTTCAGGTGCAGATACTGTTTCAGCAAGTATCTCTTCTCCTGTATCGGCAGGCAAGGCTTCATCAAACGGGGCTTCCGGATCTGTGACAGCTTCTGTCAGAATCTCCGGCAGTGGCTCTACTAGCTCGGTTGCTGGCAACTGGGCTTCAGGAGCAATGATTTCTGTCACTGCTTCCTCTAATGACGGCAGAGCCTCTTCGATTGGCTGCAGTGCCTCCTCTATTGGTGGCAGTGCCTCTTCTGGTAGTGGCTCAGTTTCTGCTGCTGGTGTTGTTGGCTCAATTGCTGTCTCTTCAGGTGGCAGTGCCTCTTCCAGTGGTGGCTCAGTCGTCTCCACTATTGGCGGTATCGGCTCTAAAGCCGTCTCCTCGGGTGCGGCAACAACCTCTTCAGGGGGAAGTGCCTCTTCCGGTGGAAGTTCGGTAGTCTCCGTTACTGGCGGTGTGGCCTCAACAGCTGTCTCTTCAGGCGGCAGTGCCTCCTCCGGCGCAGGTTCTATAACTTCCGTTATTACAGGTGCAGGTTCAGTTGCTGTCTCTTCAGGGATGGTCTCTACCACAGCCGTCTCTTCAGGCAAAGGGTCAGTTCCAAGTTCACTTGCGAATACAGAGTGCGATCCAAACATCATCAGTGCCGTGAATACGGCTGCAATCAGCATGAGAAGTTTTTTATCAGGGTCACCTCTCACCTTGTGCATATTATCGTCTCCTTTTAATCAAAGGTAATACGCTGAAAGTTCAGATAAGGCAGATATCATGCGCGGAGGTCATTTTTGCAGGCGACTTCCAGCATCCAGGTAACGCAAGTTAAATTTTAAGCACTCAATCGAATCATTTGTTCTTTTCATTACTGCACCAGCAAGTTAACAGTTGCGACTACTTTTTTTCTTTAAGCGGAATCGATTCATGGGTTCCGGATCCTCCTGGCAGTAGCCTTACTAGAGCTAAGCGATTCTTTCACAACGGTTCTGTCGTGCTCTGGCAATCAACTCGACTGCAATGTCCCTTTCCTCTAATACATATGATGATGACCTGATTGAGGAATTTAAGGATCAGCAAAAACGCGGTTGATTTAAGAATCCAGTTCCGAGAACTAAAGACCTGGCTCCGGACATTTGAATTTCTAAAGTGCAGTGATATGTGCTGAGAAACCATTGAGAGTATTGCAGATGCCGTATAGAAGCGTTTTGACATGACTAGAAGGGCAGAAGCAGTTTGTAGAAAACCAGAAAATGCGCTAAAAATAAGCAAACCGACCCAAAGGGTCGGTTCGCATACGCTTTTTGAAATAGTGTCCTGTAATCATGCGATTCCGGCTCTGATGCATCTTACAGAACAAAAATATCACTACTTCTAAACAATATCAACATTATCACTTTTTGACATTTGAACGACATTTGATGCATAAATGCTTAGTTCTGTTTACAACGCATGTTTCATTGCCCTCAAACCGTTGCGGCGCATATATCCTGAAAATGATTTGCATATACTGTAAGAGCTCAAAGAGAATCATTTTTCTTCTGTTCATTTACTAAGTAAAATATTTATCAAATATTTATATCTTCCAAATATTTAGAGTGGTACGTCCAGGTAAAATGCCTCAAAAATATGCTGATTAGTATACTATCCCGAAATGATTTTTATATAATCCATGGGGCAGGTTTGCCAGGTGGCTTCCTGACCTTCAATCTGACTCTGGCACACCAGGAGCACAGACTTGCCTCCTATGTATACGCCCTTGACCTTTTCTCCCAAAAGCACTTTTTCATCATCACCGAGGACCATGCCATCTTTCGTGGAAACTACCTCGATAGTTGAATTGCTTAGGATATCCTTAACTCCTTTTAACTGGTTCTTCTCATCTTCAAAGTACTTACCTCTTACTCTGCCATCAGTACCCTTGAGCCTTAGCCCTACACCCGCAAGCGCACCTATTACACCCATACCGGTGCCACCGTGTTCTGAGAGATGTATTCCGAGCCTGTCCGCCAGTGAATAGGCATCATATTTTGTCAGAACCGTACACTTTGCATCCTTTCCGAATTCGATGAGGCTTAACGAGTCATTAAGCTTGTCAGTCACTGCAGCACATAGTCCGGGATCAGAACCAGGTTCGCTCATTTCTTCCAGGAACCTGCCAGAAAATCCGATTATGTCGCTCAAGGCATCCTCCTTCACATCAAGGGTGAAGGACATTGAGCTGTTGTGCGATGTATAGGGCACATCAGGATGTACAAAAAGCTGATGCCTTACTATATACCCGCCAGTTCCCCAGCCTCTTGCCTCTATTTCACCAATTAGCATCGCTGCAAGCTCGCCAGTTCCTCTTGTGCTGGTTATGTTGTCTGTGTCATCTATGCAGAAGATAGTCTTCATCTATTGGCTCCTTTCATTCCATATATTCTTTTATAAATCCGAATCAGCCTACTTCGGGATCCTCATGCCTGATCCGGCCAGTATGTCCGCAACAGCTTCATCAGAAAGTTCGATGTCAAAGAATTTCAAATAAAAGTCCTTTGTTTCTTTTGTCATGTCCAGATCCGTGAACCTGTCAGGATACAGTGTCTTCGCTGTCCATAGAATTGCTAGCGGGGTCTCAAGAGAACCCGGGTGTCCCCATCTGGATATTCCGTTTGGCATCTTGAACACTTTGCCTGACCTGACTGCATCAAGTGCAGCCCATTGTTCATTAGTCCTGATATAGTCCAAGGCTGCATCTTCGTGTGCCAGTATTACATCAGGCTCCCACAGGTAGATCTGTTCAAGGCTTGCGAAATACTTGTTGTCAGTGAACCTTAGGTCACTGTCGACTGATACGTTTATCGCGCCTGCAACAGCTGTCCACTCTGCTGGAAGAGTATCCTTGAAATCTGTCCTGGTAGCTTCATTTACGCTGTGGAAGACCCTTACCCGTTCAGCCTCAGGTATTTCATCGATTACCGCCTTGACCCGGTCGATTGAGCCCTGGTAAAAATCAAGGTATTCATCAGCCTCAGCTTCCTTGCCAAGCGCCTTTCCGATGATCCCGATGGCCTCCATCTGCTCTTCCATGGTCGTATCACTGATGACCAGATATGGGATACCTGCCTTATCGAGCTGTTCGATCTCCCTTTCGTCCTTAGCCGAGTCTTCCCTTATGAAAATAAGGTCCGGGTCTGATTTAATGAGTTCCTCTACATTTATCTTGTCTGCACTGAGCGGGATGAATGCCATGAGTATTTCAGGAACCAATTGGGTAAGCAGCTTGTCTCTCTTGAGACCTTCAACCGCTGCTACTATGTCAGGACCTTTATCCAATAGTGTAGTCACATGACCTGTGAATGCATACAGGCATGCGACTCTTTCCGGATTAACAGGAACCCTGACCTCTCTCCCCAAGGAATCGGCAACAGACACCATAGCGATGCTTTCATTCTGAACCGTAGGGTTTGTCATCGTTTGGCAGCCTGATACTCCAAGTACAAGAAGCGTCATTGTGAATATTGCGCCAAGTCTCTTCACCATCGATATGTTACCTCCCTCTAATCAGCTTCCTGATGATTCAGACCTTATAGACACGATCTGCCGCAGTACTTTTTGCTCCTCAGTCTCACAGGCAATCACTCTGCTGTCCATGCCAAATACCACCCGCATGTTCACTTCTGTGAATACATCTGAAGGCTTTCCTGCCAGTAGATTGTTCTCATAGCCCATAAGGAGTATTTCAACAGGCAAATCCTTGTACTCGAAGAAAAATCCCTGGTTCGGGAAATGGGTTGCCATAAGTATCGCAAGATCCCTTTCCTTCGCAAGATGTGCGATGGTTTCAAGTATGGCAATGTCGTTCTTGAAGTCAAGGTGGCTCGTGGGTTCATCAAGCACAATGACCGGTGTTTCCTGAGCCAGGGCCCTTGCAATCATTACAAGCTGGAGTTCGCCGCCGCTAAGCTGAGTGTAGGGCCTGTCCTTGAAATCACCTATTCCCAAAGCATCAAGTGCGCTCTCAGCTATCCTGATGTCAGCCTTTCCTGGCGAACCAAGCATTTTGGTGTAAGCTGCCCTTCCCATTAGTACAAAATCAATGACCTTGTAAGGGCATGTCTTCTCATGCATCTGAGGTACGTATGCTGCGTATCTTGCAAGCTCTGAGGGCTTCATCCTTTCAGAGTTCTTTCCACCGATGAGTATTTCACCCTCATCCAGCTTCAAAAGCCCGAGCACGCATTCCAGCAGAGTGGACTTTCCACATCCGTTAGGTCCGAAGACACAGTATATTTCCCCCGGTTCAACCTTGAATCCTATATTTTTGAATATTCTTTTTTCCCCATAGCTGAATCCAGCATTGTTTATCTCTAAAAGTGCCATTTTACCAACCTTTCCCTTTTGTTTTCTTCAGCAGATAAACGAAGAAGGGTGCACCGATGAGTGAGGTAAGTATTCCGAGTGGTATCTCCGAACCTGTCAAGTTCCTTGCAAGAAGGTCAACTATTATCATGAAGCTTGCCCCAAGCGATACGGAAACCGGAATTAGCACCCTGTTGTCATTGCCTGCAATCATCCTTCCGATATGCGGTATGACAAGACCTACCCAGCCAACTATGCCGCTGACACATACAGCACCTACAGTCGACAGTGTAGCGAACAGGATTATCAGGCTCTTCGTGACCCTGGTGTTTATCCCGAGTGTCTTTGCCTCCTTGTCACCCATTGAAAGCACATTTATCCTCCATCTCAGGAGAAACAATCCAGATATGCCTACGCCTATCGGTATTACTGCAAATGCCACATCCTTGAATCGTGATGAAGCAAGGCTTCCCATCAGCCAGAACACAATAGTCGGCAGCTGGTCCTGTGGGTCAGCTGCAAACTTGACGAGTGATATCAATGAAGAGAATATCTGTGATACTATAACTCCGCTGAGGACCAGCATGATAGATGGTGTGGTCTTGTATATCGTACCGATCAGATAACTAAGGATTACCGCTGAAAGTCCGAATACGAAAGCGAATGGGTATATGTAGAATGACTGGCTGAAGATGAGTATTGCAAGTGCGGCTCCAAATCCGGCACCTGAACTTACGCCGAGCATGCCTGAGCTTACCAGGGGATTCCTGAAGAGCCCCTGAAATGCAGCACCACTCACTGCAAGGCTTGAACCTACCAGAGCACCAAGGAGCGCTCTGGGAAGTCTGATGTCCCAAATTATGGTTGTGAGCACATCCTTATCAGTACCAGCACCTCCGAATATCCTGCTCCAAAGTATCTCAACTATCCTTCCGAACGATATCGGATACCTTCCAATGAAAAGCGAAAGGAAAATAAGGATAAAGGGACTGGTGAACAAGATTGCGTATGTTATCTTCCTTCTGATCACTACCACCTCCCTTAAATCCAAATGAGCAACTATTTTATGACTGTTATCTTTGTTACGTTCGCAATCCACCAGTTTGGACCTTTTCCATCTACCACAAGCTGCACAGGCCCGATTCCATCTTCAAGCTCCTTGCCGTCAGCCTTGAAGCCAAGAAGCGCCTTGCTTGAAGCAACCAGGTCAGGAGTGTATTCCTTGAATGAGCCGTCTGAGGATTCAACCTTAACTGTTGTGTATGTCTTTACACCGTAATACTCAAGTACCTTTTCAAGTGATACGCCATCCCACTCCTGTTCTGGGAGAGATGTATCCTTGTCCTTTACACTTGCTTTCTGCTTGATAAGACCAACCTTCGCCGCTTCTGCTTCATTGAACACTGCAGGTGATTTTTCAGTCCCCTCGATTGCAATTTCCCATTCTCCTTCAGCTTGAGCACTGGTTGGTGCAGCTGTCGGTGCAGCTGTCGGTGCTGCGGTAGGTGCTGCTGTCGGAGCCGGTGCCTTTGCACCGCATCCTGTTACTACGATCATCACAGCAGCAAGCGCCGCAGCAGCCATAATGTTTACCTTGATCTTCTTCATTCTCATTCCTCCAAAATTAAAATTTATGAAAAAAAATAAACAAATCACGGTGGACTTGTTCATTTCAAATCATCTTCTCCTTTCCACCCTGGGAGGCCAGCCAGTTTCCCGGAAGACCCACGACCTTGACTCCATGCAAAAAGTTTAGGGATTAAGGTTCGGAGACAATATTCACTTAGTTAAATAATACAGGCGCAAATGCAGCAAAGTCAAACAATATTTCCCATATATCGATAATATAAGTTCAAAATGAAACCAATCATCTGCTAAGCAGGCTCCTGCCTCCATTATCCTTTATGATGTCTGCGGTAATGTACTATAAGATCACGATACCAGGAGGAATGAAAGGTCATAAACCTACTCAGAAGATAACAAACCAATTTCCAATACAATTTTTACTCCCACTGGGTTTCATGCATAGATTGGAATTATGTTGCACTGAGTCATATATTAATATTCCACATGAAGGGAATTTGAAAAAATAAAAAGTTTTCCCGCTAAGGGGAAAACTTAAAATAAAACCACTTTGATTCTAGTGAAGTCCTTCTTACAGTTCCGGATGAATTACTTAAGCTCAGGCCAGTAGCCTTCGTTGGCAACTATTAGAGCATCCAATATCTTCCTGGCTTTTTTTGCGTCCGTGACTATCCTGTTAAGAGTCAGTGCCTTAAGTGCCTTATTGTATGATTCTTCAAAATACGCATCGACTGTAAGCTTTTCAAAAGCCAACTGCTGCTCAATCATCCCTTTGTAGAAAGTATCTATTTTACCTACACCGAATGGTCTGGGTCCGTTTATTCCCAGGCGGGCTGTTACCTCTACCATAGCATCATCCTGGATGTTGCTTATCAAGCCGTTATTCTCAACAATAACCACATACAGGCTGTTTTTATTGAATGCAATCGATTCTGCAACTTCAACAATCATGTCTCCATGTGCATCATTGTGAACTACATGTGCATTTTCAACAGTACCCTCTGCAGCAACTCTCCTGCATTCCTCGAAAACCCTTTTCTCTCTCCCATTCATGACCTCATTTGCCCTTGTATGGTTCGGGTCCATCTTTGAGGCCTTATACTCAGGGTACAGATAATATTGGAGATATGTGTTTGGCAGGTATTCGGGAAAATCATTCAGCATGTCCTCTACCATTGCATAGGTATCCAGCCATGATTTATCCCTTTGCTCAGCATCTGCAGGTGCAAATCCCCTTTCCTTGACGATCTGCTTTATGACTGGCACCATATCAACACCGTTCTTGTCATAAAGGTGCTTGAACCAGCCGAAATGATTTAGGCCGAAATACACTGGTTCGAATTCATAAGGATCCATACCAAGTATCTTCCCGTATGATCTAAGCAGATTCACTGGCTGGTCACATATGTTAAGGATCCGCTCATCATCACTGAAAACCCTGTTCACCGCTTCTGCCACAATTGCAGCCGGATTAGTGTAATTCAGTATCCAGGCTTCCTTTGAATATTTTCTGACATCCTGTATAAGCTGTATCATGTCCCTTATGGATCTCAAACCATAGGCAAAACCTCCAGGCCCGCATGTCTCCTGGCCGATCACACCAAACTGAAGAGGAATCTTCTCATCCTTTTCCCTCATTTGATATCCGCCTGTCCTCATTTGACAGAACACAAAATGAGCATCCCTGAAAGCTATTTCCTTATCTGTAGTATACATAAAATCCAGGTCAGCATATCTCTCCTTAAAAAGCACCTTGGCAAATTCTCCAATTATCGCCTGCCTTTCTCCGTTAGTATCATACATGATCAGTTTGCCGAGTGGAAATTCATTCTTCTTCTTTACCAGGCTGTTAAGAAGTCCCGGAGTCCAGGTGCTTCCTCCTCCAACGATGACAATGTTATACTTTTTCATAAGTTCCCCTTTCGTGATTTGACCAAGAAAGACCTTCCGTTACAAAAGGTCTTTCCTGGTATACCTATCCCAATTTCTTGTCAGTATTTCTTAAATCAAATACATAATTATCAACTATGTTTCTGATTTTAGTGATTCTTCCGCCATACACAATATGAATCGTAGACTTGTCTGGTCTTATGATTCCATTGGGATTTGTCTTCTTTATGAGGTCTTCATTGATCTTGTTTGTATCAATGACTTCTACCCTCAGCCTGGTTATGCAATTATCGATATCAGTGATGTTATCAAGTCCGCCAAGACCTTCAATGATATATTCTGCAGTTTGCTTGTCCTGTTCTGATATGGATGTTGCCACCCCTGTTTCCTCTTCCTCTGTGAAATCGGAATCCTTCCTGCCTATCGTCATGACATTGAACTTGGTTATGATGAATCTGTATGTGAAGTAGTACATTGCAAAGAATATCGGCCCTGCGATAAGGTACAGGTACCACTTCGTCTGAGCACCCTGAAGTACTCCGAATACGAACCAGTCTATTATTCCACCCTGAATATTTCCGATAGCTGCTCCAAAAATTGCTGGTACCAGGAACGCCAGTCCGGCAAATATCGCATTTACCAGCCAAAGTATCGGGGAGATGAATATGAATGTGAACTCAATCGGTTCTGTTATTCCTGTCAATATGACAGCTGTTACACCAGCTATGAAGAATTTGAGAACTCTGTCCCTCTTCTCAGGTAAAGCTGAGTGATAAATGGCCATTACTGCAGCAGGCATTCCAAATACCATATGAAGTATCTTACCCTGTGCAAGGAACTGTGTAGCGGCTGGAGAGAAAGGCAGCTGATTATCAAGTTGGTAGAGATATATCTGAAGAGCTCCGACCAGCGATTCTCCATTGACAGTCTCAACACCGCCGAGTGCTGTAAATCTGAAGGTCTGGTTTAATATGTGATGCAGCCCGGTAGGATTGATCACCTTTTCTGTGAATCCATAAAGGAATACTCCAAACATCCCGCTTTCGCTGATTAGCTTACCCATTGAAATTATTGCAGTATTTACGATCGGCCATACAAAAGTCAGTGCGATTCCTACCACTACCATGACAAGTGCAGTGACTATCGGAACAAACCTCTTGCCGCTGTAGAAAGTCAGCGAAGGATGAAGTTCGGTCTCCCTGAACCTGTTGTGCAGGTATACACCCATAAGACCTGCGATGATACCGCCTATGACATTCGTGTTGTAGACAAAAATTCCAAGAACGTTTGTGAACAATGAATTCCTGAGAGTTGCATCAACCTGGGAAAGACCTCCGGTCTTCATCAGATAATCCACTGAAGTTGTAGCTCCTGTGAATCCCTGCATCTGAAGGACATAGCTCATACCCATGAGCATTGCGATATATCCAACAGCTCCAGCATATACTGAGACACCCTTGTCTCTTTTGACCATTCCCAGAGGAATTGACATTGCAAAGAGAAGAGGCAATTGACCAAATGGAAGTCCGGCAATCCTACGAATAAGTCCTAATACGGTCTGAACTGTTTGATTGGCAAGGAAGGGGATAGAACCAATAATGTTCTTGTTTTGAAGTGCAGCTGCAAGCCCCAGGAAAATCGCCATGAATGACAACAGGCTGATTGGAAACAGCAGTGACTTACCGAAGCTCTGAAAGTTTTTCTTAAAATTTGACATGATCTCGCTCCTTTAATATTTATTATTGGATTAATGACTAACAATAATATTAATGATCTCCTGTGGCTTCAAGATAACATGGTCTGCGGACTCCAGCTTCTCTTCCATGGCACTGGCTCTATATGATCCATTTGGCAATACAACTGAAATTTCAATGCTTTCCGGGTTGAATAGCCTGATGAATATATCTCCGTTTTTTTCAGTAAGCTTTACAGCCGAAACAGTTGCTTTTCCAAGTTCCATATTCAGATGTCCTGCAGTTTCTTTCAGTTCCTTTCTCGCATTTATGTTGAACCTGTTGAATTCCTTTCTCTGATAACCAATTAACGGAGACAGGAACTTCTTGCTTTCCCGTGAAGGGTTCACTTCATTCAGATTGAACGAAAATGCAAATCTGAATGAAAATTCAACATCCTTTAGCTGATTATCAGGTGTCTCGATTTCAATGCCTGAAGGCCTGCCAGGTCTGTTGACCAGGTTCCTTTTGCCGAGATGTGAGAAACATCTGAATAGTGTAAGATGAATCCTGTCCCCAAGAACTTCATACTCTTTTAAACCATCTGTAAACAGATACGCATTCTTGCTATCCTTTGTCAGATGAACGAAGCTCTGGAATGTTTCAACACTGATCGGTTTCTCAGCCCATTTTTCCTTTTCCCAGACTGCCAATTCCTCGGTCATATAGACTGGTTTATTGTGTGCAGACAGGAAACCATCAACATGTGCCATGTCAGTTTCGATTCCAGTAGAAAATACTAACCTATATCGTGAATCTTTAACTTTATTCACATGATTCAGCGAAGAGTATACTTTCGGGTCATTGTCGTAAAGCCTGAATGCAGCCGTAAATAACACTGATGTATCATCAGGTCCGTTCATTCTGCCGGACATATCTGAAGGTACGTTCATCATCCATGAAACCCTGAGTTCTTCAAAGCCTTTCCCACTTACCTTTTCTGCACTGATCTTGCCTGATTGCGTTGTATCAAGTATCCTGTCATGTACTGGCGGTGAATAATCATAGCTATCGCCGGCATCACCGGAGTTTTCGATGAACAATACATTCTTTCTAACCTGTCCGGTACTTATGTCCCTGTAGTTCAATGAGTTATCTGAAACAAACAGCTCTCCCCACTGGTTCTTTATGGAATTCTCAGATACCTTCTCAACTGCATTGTATTCACCATTCTCCATGACCTTGAAATACCTTGTGCTTAGTCCGTCAATCTCATCAACCTGGAGCAATATGAGGCTTTTATACACTCTGAGATCCAGCAGCCTTGCAGCAACTTGACGGTCAATGAGTCCGGCATCAACTGCACTCTGCTTTACTATGGTGAATTTGAGCTTCCTTCCAGACTCATCAATTATATCGAAGCCACGTGACCTGGTGATCATCTCAACTTCGAGATATTCGTCTTTCCTATGTTCTGGCAAGGTGTTCACGATGGCAATCACATTCTTTTCATCTCTCTTTGCCAATGTAAGAAGCCTTAGATGCAGTTCAATCTGAGTGTCTATCATTTCCTTAGCATTCATTAACCGCTGTTTGATGTCTCTATTCACTTTGTCAGAGTTGCATCCGCCAAGACTGTCATGAGCATGTACCCCGAACAAAGTCTTGAGGATATTTTCTATTACTCCATGCGGATATGGAATGCCTGCATCTGCGCCAATTACAGCCAGAGGCTCTAATGAGTTATACAGCTTATGCTCAATTTCAGAATTCAGCAATTTGATGTCCATTCTTGTAGATCCGATTGTCCTGTGAATTCTTGAATGCTTGCTGTGAGTCAGTTCACCTTTGACAACCTCAAGGTCAAGACCTTTAAGTGTATCCATATAGCCTTCAAAATCAGAAACCTCAATGTGGTCTTCCGGATATATTTCCCTTAGCTTTCCAACAATATCAACGATGTTGGATTGAATCGGCATCTGGTCATGGCCGTTCATCACCAGTCTTCCAGTCCCAGCTGAATACTTGTCCAGTACTGCCATTAGCTTCTTTATTCTTGCTTCCAGCTGTGATTTGTCTTCTTCAAGATACTTTGCCCCCTGATAGCCTGTAGAAAGGTTGCCTCCGAATATCCGGGTCCCGTCTACCCCTTCCCATGTGAAATCTGATTTCTCCGCCTTCAGTTCACTGAAGCCTCTCCAGAAGAAGGTTGAATTTATCCCAAACTGTGAATATATTTGAGGCATTTGACTCGAGTGTCCAAAAGTATCTGGAGCATATCCTACCAGCATCGGTTTACCAAATTCCTGTGCTCTTTTAATTCCGTAGTAAAGGTTTCTGTATACTGACTCGCCGTGAACCAGGAGCAGATCTGTTTGTGTGTACCACGGTCCAACCTTTAGCTGCCTGTTCTCTATCAGGTTCTTCAATCTATTTTCAGCATCAGGCTCGAGTTCAAGATAATCGTCGATCATGATGCTTTGCCCATCGAGAATGTAGGTATGATCCGGATTTTCTTCAAGGAAACTCATGACTTCCTGCATGTGATTTCTTAATAGCACTTTGGTCTCATCTTTTGTGAAGTACCATTCACGATCCCAATGTGTGTGCATGAGAATCTTAATGTTCCTGTTCATCTCATTACCTCCCTTGTTATTACAGCCTTAGTATAACGGTTACAAATACTCTTTCTCTCCAATTTCATGGATAATTATCCAAAAATTAAATCCCACCTCAATTTCTCAAGGTGGGATATTCTCGGATGTATCCAATCAGATATTTAACTTCTTTTTTAGTTGGTCCACAACTTCGTTGACCATGATCATGATATGCAATTGCTGTTCTCGTGAAATACCCTTCATCTTATCTACAGGGACATCATGATAAAAGCAGCAGTCACTTAACTTCATCAGGCTTGATTCGTTCTTTGTTATCGATATGACCTTCATCTTCAATTTTTTTGCTTCCTTGGCAATCTGAAGGCATCTTTGGGTTTCGCCTGAACTGGATAGAACTATAAGCGAATATCCTTCAAAATTCTTGAACATTTGCATCTCAGCAACAAGAAGTGACGGAATACCCAAGTACAGCAACTGTCGCTGAAGATACAATGCGGATATGTTGGAACCGCCTAATCCAAATATCATAAGTTTTCTTCTGCTGTCGATAATGGCATCAGAAACACTAGCTGCACCATCAAAGTTGATTTTCCTCAGAATATATTCTGTATTCGCTATATGCCGTTCACTGGTGGAATTCATTAATTCAATATCTTCCTTGGCAGCATATTTCATTTCACTGAATCCCTGAAATCCCAGCAGCTTGCATGCCCTGTTGACTGTAGCCTGCGAGGTGAAGCTCTCGTTTGCAACCTTTATGACAGATAAGAAGGGTATATTTGTGAAGTTCTTTTCCAGGTAATCCAGAACCTCCAGTTCACTTTTACTCGCTTCCTTGTCAAAATTCCTCTCAGTAAGTTGATGGATCACCCGATATTTCAAATTATACAATCCTTTCTTAACTCATCACACAAACGAGACAATAAGTTCAAGATTCCCGTCGAGCTCTATACTACTTGCAGCCGAAGTAAGGATGAAGTGGTCGCCTTTGCTGATTTCCGACCCATTTATTGTTCCTGTGCCATTAAGCACACTGAAGAGCTTATAATTTGAGGATTCCATGTTGAAAGGTCCGTCGATGATCCATTTTTCAACCGTAAAAAACTCACTTGCAACGTAGACTGTTCGAACACAGTTTTCCTGGACGTAAGTTGTTGGATTTGGACTCTTTTCAGTCTTATCCACTGATATGACGGACTTCGCCTTGTCAAAGTGCAATTGTCTTTTAATACCGTTCTCATCTACCCGATCATAGTCATATATTCTGTAAGTTGTATCAGAAGACTGCTGAGTCTCCAGAATCAACGTTCCTTTGCATATTGCGTGTACTGTTCCTGCAGGAACATAAAAGAAATCACCTGGTTTAATCGGAATGGTATTCATGAGGGACTCCCACTCGCCATTGTCAAGCATTTGGTTCAGTTCATCCCTGGTAGCTGCGTTATGGCCATAAACAATCCTTGCATCGTCATTACAGTCTATGATATACCAGCACTCGGTCTTTCCAAGGTCGTTCTCAACTTCCTCAGCAAATTCATCATCGGGATGAACCTGTATGCTCAGATCATCGCTTGCATCTATGATTTTTGTAAGCAGTGGAAAAACCGGATCCTCACTGTTTCCGAAAAGTTCCCTGTGCTCGCTATACACTGAAGATAGTGTATTGCCCTTTAGAAGCCCATTTTTAATTTTGCAATCTCCATTTTTGTGTGCTGAGATTGCCCAGCATTCACCTATATTAGAATCTTGAATCTGATAACCAAAATGTTCCTTAATCCTTTCCCCACCCCAAAGCCTGCTTACAAAAATCGGATCAAGCATCAGTATTTCCTGCATATCGCACCTCTTCATTCCTAGATTAATCACCTATACCATAACTAATCCATACCAGATTTGCAATAAGATTCATCTTCCAAGGTCCCTCATCCGATTGCAGATGAAACACCGGATTTTACCCATCTCATTGTCATTTGCAATAATGTATAAGGCTGATCAGACAAATAATTCAATCGATTAATCCTTCCGATTAACTTTTTAATCATCATGACGCATTCCATGGCTTCGCCCTTTCAAGCCAACCCATGTTCTCCCAGTGGTTCCTGTCAACGGGATTCCATGTGTTACCCTTCTGCATCCTTGCCATTATGTTGAAAAGCAGTCTCTGCTTCAAACCAGGCTTTGCCTTCTTTACGCTTCTTTCAGCTTTTTTGGAAAGAGCTGATGTCTTCTCACTTATCTCACCACGAACCTTTTCAGTGACATCCTCCCACTTAGCAGCATTGACATTCATATTAAGCCTGTATACCTTTGGTACGCCCAGCCAGAAAAGCTGCTTTGCCATGGACCTGGTTACACCTTTGGCACCAGCTCCTGCCGCTGTCGACACCACTATCCCAACCTTATTGAACATGGCCTTGTTCGGCCTGTGGGACAGCCACATGAATCCGAGATGGTCGAAAAGACTCTTAAGAGCTCCTGACATCTCAAAGCAGTAGGTCGGAGAATCGATTATTATGACATCTGAGGATTCCATGGCCTTTACGATAGGCTGTATCTTATCTCTATGCGGGCAATATTCGCATCCCTTCAGTATGCAGTTGTAGCAGCCTATGCAGAACTTGTCGGCATCCACTGGGAGACTGAACTCATGTATAGTAGCTTTGCCATCATCAAGCGCTTCAGCGATGCTTCTCGTAATGTGCCATCCCGACCCCTTGTGGGCCTGCCCGTGGATCAGTGTCATTTCCATTTCCCTTTGCTCCTTTTACGAATAAATCCTTGAGAATTGAGTCACGTGCCTGGTGAGAAGGTCCAATGCCTCTTCCTCCTTCTCAGGAAAGCTGTCGTACTTGCTGAGAAGAAGGAATATCGGCGAGTAGAACTGCATTGCCATGACATACGGGTCAGCCTCCCTGAACCCACCTTTCCTTATGAGGCTTTTGAAAAGTGAGCTTTCAAAGTCCAGTGCACCGTCGATGAAGAACTTCCTGAACACGTCCCCTGCCACATCCCTGAACTGTTCTATCGTGAGCATCCTTCTGAATCTGGATGCGAATTCATCCTTCAGGAAGTATAGGAACAGGTTTCTCGCGATTGTGACAAACTGCTCTTCCGAGATTTTAAGATAGGTCTCAGATACAGCCTCTTCTTCTCCATGCGGTACTCTCATCATTCCTATCGCCGCCTCGTATCTTACTGACATTTCCTCAACTATGCTGTCGAAGATATCCGCCTTGCTTGTAAAGTGGTTATAGAGCGACGATGCCTTTATTCCAACCTTTGCTGCGATATCCCTCATGGACACCCCCTCGTATCCCCTTTCCGAGAACAGGTCGAGTGCCGCAACTATTATCATTTGTCTTGTACTCATTTTTTCCAACGTTTATCCAACCCCTAACAATAACCTTGATGCTTCCACCAGAATAAGCTTGAACACAAATATTCCTGAAACTATGAAGAAAGCCATCCTTCTGTACTTGTCGTTCCTTATGAAGAGCGAGGAACCGGCAACTATTGCTATTAACCCTCCTGCAACTGACGCTGAGATTGACTGTATGCTGTCAACAGTGAAAAGTCCCGTTTCTCCACCAGATGCTGCAGCTGTCACAGAAAGAACATAGCTATCACGGATTGCAGCGATTATGCAGAGAAGAAGTCCTGATGCAACCAGGATCAAGAGCCTCGCGCCCCACCCTGACACGTCTTTTCTCCTATTGTACTGAAAGGCTGCATATAATGAAATGGCGATAATAAGCAATGTGCTGACTGCAGAAAGAGTGCTTCCAAAGTATAGTTCCAACCTTTTGACCTCCTCGACTAACATTTGTTAGTTTCATTCTAACTAACGATAGTTAGTCTGTCAATAGGTTGCCAAAGATTTTTTTCTCATACCTGGCATAAAAGAAAAGTCCGGTAAAAACCGGACCTTAGTCGTATGCCAAGAGGTCAATTTTTAAATGGTTTTTCAATGCCATTGGAGACTATAGGCTCCCTTGTGGTCCTTGGCTTCGAACCAAATGAAGTATTCTCCCTTTCCTGAAATGGTTATGGTGAATTCGGAGGTCTGTATGTCGTCAGCCCTATAAACCACTTCACCTTTCTCGTTTTCTCTTGATACGATTATCGAGAGAGATCCGCCTTCCGTAACCACTGCTGTCCTGATTTCAACAGTCCCGCCTTCAGGGACATGGATGAATTCACCCCTCTTGCTTCCGTTGAATTTCATGTACGACATGGAGAGGCTAAACGGAGTGTTATATTCCCTTGCAAGCGTTACGCTGTTGCTGAAGCCACCTGAGCATCCTGAGACAATGAAAAGCAAAAGTAAAAGAAGAGCTGCAAGTTTAATTTTACCCATTTCTGACTTCCTACTCATCTCATTCCGTCCTCCTTTGTAATCCAGACCGAAGCCTCGTAGGGCCTCATGTATTCATCAGTATCCTCGTAATTTGAAACAAGCCTTCTTCCCGGTGGCATGTCACCTGCCCTTCTTATTTTCTCCCTCCCAAGGTTGCACTCGATGTAGATAATTTCTTCCAAATTTCTCCTGAAGTATGTGAACATGTCCTTCATGTCCTTGTTTATGATCTCAATGTCCCCGTAGACAAGCGCCGGATGCTTCTTCCTGAGCGCGATCAGGTCACGGTAGAAGGACCAGAGAGAATTTCTATCGTTCATCTGATCCTCAGTGTTGCAGGTATCAAAGTCTCCTGCTCCTATCCATGGTGTGCCTTCTGTGAAGCCTCCGTTCGGCCCTTTGTCCCACTGCATAGGAATCCTTGCATTGTCCCTGGAGCCAGCAAGGACCCTCCTGAAGGCCTGTTCTTCGCCTAGCTTGCCCTTTAGCTCACTGAACTTCCCGAAGCTTTCCACATCTCTGAGCTCCTCCATGGATTTGAAGCTCTTGTTTACCATGCCAATTTCCTGGCCCTGGAAGATAAATGGGGTACCCTTGAGCGTAAGCTGCATGACAGCAAGAAGCTTGCCCAGCATCCACCGGACATTCTCATCATTATCCACCTTAGAGATCATCCTCGGGTTGTCATGGTTCTCGTTGAAAAGGGACATCTGACAGTAGGGACTGTAGTTCTCCATATGGTCGATCATGAAACTCTTGTAGTAGTTAAGGTCGTACCTGTATTCGTCAAACCTTGCATGCCCCGGAGTCTCAAGATGGTCGAAGGAGAATACCATGTCCAGCTCCTTCCTTCCCTCTTCAGTAAGAAGCTTCATCATCTCAATGCCCACACCCGGAGTCTCACCAACAGTGAAGGCACCATAGGGTAGGAATGCATCCCTCTTCAGCTCCCTCAGGTATTCATTGAGCCTGGGTCCGTAGAAGTATGTCTCAACTCCGGTATACCCCATGAGCTTCCCTATGACCTCGCTTCCATCAGGCAGACCCCTGGGCTTTGAGATATAGTTGATCACGTCAAGCCTGAAGCCGTCGACACCCTTCTCAAGCCACCACCTGATAATATCCTTGACATCTTCCCTGACATCATCATTCTCCCAGTTCAGGTCCATCTGCTTGGATGAAAAGAGATGCATTGCATACTGCTTCCTCTCCTCAACGTACCGCCACGCACTGCCTCCGAAGTAAGAGGTCCAGTTGTTAGGCTTGTCCCTGAAGAAATAGTAGTCCCTATACCTTCCTGAAGGGTCACGGGTTGCCTCCCTGAACCATTGATGCTCGTCGGAGGTGTGGTTTACTACCAGGTCCATGAGAAGCCTCATGCCTCGCCTGTGAAGCTCTGAAAGAAGCTCGTCGAAGTCTTCCATTGTCCCGAACTCAGCCATGATCTTCCTGTAGTCCCTGATATCGTAGCCGTTGTCATCATTCGGGGAGTCGTATACCGGAGACAGCCAGACAGCGTCAATTCCGAGGGATGAAAGGTATTCCAGCCTGCCTGTAAGTCCTCTGATGTCACCTATCCCGTCGCCATTTGAATCCTTGAAGCTCCTCGGATATACCTGATANNGGCACGGAATCCTCCGTATTAAGCAGCGTGATAATGCTGTCAAGAAGTCCCTTGTCCACCCGTCCGAATGAAAGTTTACGGATCCAGCTCAGCCTGACTGACCCTAAAATCCGGTTTTCCATCAGCTTTTCACTCCATCCCAGCTGGAGGAGTATCTTCCTTATCAGGTCCCTGCCGATGGGGTTCCTGTATATGTCAATGATCCTGCTTTCCATGTCAATCAATGCAATCACTCCTGCCTTCTGAAGTCACCCCGTAGAACCAGGTCGTCGACAATCTTGTCGAACATTTCCTTGTCTATCCTGTATTTGAGCCTGTATACCATGTATCCTGCTGCGATGAAAAAGAGAGGCAGGATCAACATTGAGAACTTCATGATAAGCAGCCCTTCAGCTGTTACATCCTCAGGCCTTGCCGCAGAATTGATTCCAGACAGTATCAGCGTAACTCCGACAATCCCGTTTGCGATCGCTCCGCCTATCTTATTGATGAAGGGCTGTACTGAGAAGGTTATGCTTTCATTTCTGCGTCCAAGCTTCCATTGACCGTATTCCACGGTATCTGACATGAACATAAGCATGAGAAGCTGTATGAATGCTTCGGCTACGAATATGAGCACCCCTGAAATTCCAATGAACAGCATATTCATCGGTGAAAAGAAGAACAAGACATAGCCGGCTGCCACCATTACTGTAGCCGCACCGTAGAGCTGCTTCCTTGTAAACCTCCGCGAGAAAATATGGAACACAGAAAGGGCAGCCAGCTGTGAAGCTCCGAGAATCCCTGCGAAAACCGGATACATCCCTTCATCCCTGAAGGCATACTTGAAGAAATAGACTCCGAAGGTAGTAGTAGTTACATATCCGATCATGAACAGGCCCATTGATATCGCGGTGAACATCAGCTGGTCGTTCCTGAAGAGAACTGATACTATCTCCTTTAGTGTAGTATGCTCCTCATCCCTGTATAGTGACCTGTCCTCCTTCACTCCTATCAGCGTAAACAGAAGGAACAGCCAGGTTATGGCAACAACAGACACTGCAAGTATGAACCAGGCTTTCTTGTCTCCTCCAAGGGCATTAGTCACAGGCAGGATCCCCACAACAATGGCGTACATCCCGATATTGGCACAGATCCTGGCAAAGGCTCCAGTCTTCTCCCTCTCCTTCTGGTCAATGGCAAGGGACGGAAGCATGGACCAGTATGCTATGTCATTGGTACCATAGATGAGGTCCCAGAGAAGGTAGATGGTTCCAAAGGAAAGGATGAGAGGAGTACCGCTCAATCCAAGGTCAGTAAAGAGAAGCACAGTGAGGATGCCTCCGATAAGGCCTCCTATTACAATCCATGGCTTGAACTTGCCGAATCGTGTATGGGTGTTGTCAACGATATAGCCCATGAAGGGGTCGTTAAAGGCATCGAATATTCTCAATACGGTGAGGATTCCTGTCATCCACCACATTACGCTGTCAGGCAGGTCCAGGATTTCTGTTAGGTATACCATCAGGTACATGCTGATCAGAGTAAACAGCATGTCACGACCTATGGTTCCGAGTCCGAATGCAATTCTGTTCCGCTTGTATCTGTCCACACCATAACCTCCGATTCTTCTACTTCAGCCCGAATCCCATTAGCTCAACAACGAACGAGTCGTTCATCAGCTTCCTTGTGAATACTTCCCTGTATTTGTATGTCTTGGTCTTCTCTGCATCCCTTAAAGCCTGCAGCTCCTTTGGCAGCTCTTCATGCTCCTTCATGATGTGCTCGAGCATGTTCTCGAATTTGGCCAGCCTTTCAATGAGTTCCCCTGTGTACACTTCATCAGTCTTTGTTAGGCTCCCTTCATCTGCAATGTAATATTTCCTGTCCTCAGACAGCCTTGTCAATCTTTCCATGTCATTCCCTCCTGAATCGAACCTGATACAACCATGAATATTCAGAATACTTTGACTTAAGTATATCATTTTTCCCTATTTCCATATACTGGACAAGTGGCACCAAAGAATGAAATTCATTCTTAAAGCCTTTCAGTCAATGATTAACGATGACTGAACCCATTTTTTCAAGGTTTTTGTGGAGATGGGAAAGGATGTAAAGTATAATGGATATATCGAACAAAGAACACCTTCATAATATAATCATTCGTCATACTCAAGACAGCGGGCCATATCGGGTCATTCGGGACAAGTTCCCGATACTCCCGAAATGGGCTTATTGGTGCGAAACGGCAAAATTAACCGTATGTTTTCCGATTGTCCAAATCCAGTATGCCAGGATGTATTATACTTTAAGATTGAAGAGCAGTTTTTAAGACTAAATAAACTTTTTGGGGGGATCGGTATGGTAAGCATTGAAAAGATCGTCAGGGCCAGCAGTCTTGAGGAAGCCTATGAACTGAACCAGGACAGGAAGAGGGTCGTTATTGGCGGATTCATGTGGATGAAGATGGGAAACAGAAACATCGCAGAAGCCATTGACCTGTCGGGACTCGGATTCGATACCATCGAGGAGACAGGTGAGGAATTCAGGATCGGCTGCATGTGCTCATTAAGGAGCCTTGAGCTTCATGAAGGAATAAACAGGGAATTCGGTGGCTTCATAAGGGAAGCGGTTCACCACATAGTAGGAGTGCAGTTTCGAAACGGCGCAACCGTTGGCGGAAGCATATACGGCAGATATGGGTTCTCTGATGTGCTGACAAGCCTTCTGGCCCTCGATTCATACGTCGAGCTATACAAGGGAGGCATCGTTCCTCTTAAGGAATTCGTCCAGATGAAGCCTGACACAGACATACTTGTAAGTGTCATAATCAAAAAGGACGGAAGGAAGGCATCCTATAAGTCCCAGAGGAACACCAGGACTGACTTCCCTGTGATCGCAGCAGCAGTTGCCATGAAGGGAAGCACTGTTTATGTGTCTGTCGGAGCAAGGCCTTCAAAGGCAGGTCTAGTCGAGAGCAATGACAGCGGCCTTGTGGCAGGTTCATCAGCTGAAGAGATCCTGAAGTTTTCAGAATGGGCCAGAGACCAGTTCACCTATGGCAGCGACATGCGTGCAGGTGGAGACTACCGTAAGCACCTGGCATCGGTATACATAAGGCGGGGCATCACGGAACTGCTCGGAGGTGAAAAGGCATGACGATAAAACTGTGGCTGAACGGAAAAGAGATAACCAGGGAAATAGATGACGGTAAGCTTCTTATAGACTTCCTAAGGGAAAATGGATGCGGAAGCGTAAAGCGTGGCTGTGAGACCTCCAACTGCGGACTTTGCAGCGTAATAATGGATGACAAGCCGGTCCTCTCCTGCTCAACACTTGCAGCAAGGGCGGATGGCAAGCATGTATATACCCTTGAAGGACTTCAGAAGGAAGCGATTGAATTCGGAGAGTTCCTTGCTGACCAGGGAGCTGAGCAGTGCGGATTCTGCAGTCCGGGAATAGTCATGAGCGTGATAGCCATGTCAAGGGAGCTCAAGAATCCTACTGACGAGGAAGTCTCGCTGTATCTCTCAGGAAACCTTTGCAGATGCACAGGCTACATGGGACAGAAGAGAGCGATAAGGAACTATCTCTCAAGTAAGGGGGAGAAATGATATGCGGCATATAAGCAAGCCTATTAGAAAAAAGGACGCCATGTCCCTTGTCACCGGAAAACCTGTATATACACAGGATCTTTCACCCAAGGATGCCCTGGTGGTAAAGCTCCTTAGGAGCCCCCATGCCCATGCAATAATAACTGAGATCGATACCCTTAAGGCAGCAGAGATTCCAGGAATAGAGTGCGTACTCACCTACAAGGAAGTTGCCGGTGAAAGGTTCACTCTTGCAGGTCAGACATATCCTGAGCCAAGTCCATACGACAGGCTCATACTCGACCAGAGGGTAAGGTTCGTCGGAGACCCTGTGGCCATTGTTGCAGGAACTACATCTGATGCTGTTGAAGAAGCCATGAAGCTTATCTCAGTTAAGTATGAAGTTCTGGAACCGGTCCTGGACCTCAGGAAAGCCAAGGACAACCCTGTAATCATCCACCCGGAAGATAACTGGAAGAGCCTGAGACCGGTTGGCGCTGACAACAAGAGGAACCTTTGCGCAAGCGCCTCTGACCAGCATGGGGATATCGAGGCAGTGCTTGCAGGATGCGACTATATTGTCGAGCAGACCTACCATACCAAGGCCAACAACCAGACAATGATGGAGACCTTCCGCACATTCACATACAAGGACGCCTTCGGAAGGCTTACCTGCGTGTCATCCACCCAGATACCCTTCCATGTAAGAAGGATACTCTCAAATGCACTCGGAATACCCAAGTCCCAGATAAGGGTTATAAAGCCAAGGATAGGCGGAGGCTTCGGAGCAAAGCAGACAGCAGTTTCTGAAGTTTACCCGGCAATCGTGACCATGAAGACCGGAAAGCCTGCTCTCATAGTATATTCCAGGCAGGAATCCCACATAGCAGGGTCGCCAAGGCATGAGATGGAAATGACTGTCAGGGTCGGAGCAACCAAGGATGGAATCATCCGAGGGATAGACCTTCACACACTGTCCAATACAGGTGCCTATGGTGAACACGGACCTACAACTGTAGGACTGTCAGGCCACAAATCAATACCTCTTTATGGAAAGACAGATGCCTTCAAATTCAGCTTTGATGTCGTATATACCAATGTTATGTCAGCCGGAGCATACAGAGGCTATGGTGCACCACAGGGAATCTTCGCAGTGGAATCAGCAGTCAACGAGCTTGCAGTGAAGATGAACATTGATCCGGTGAAGCTCAGGGAGCTGAACATGGTAAAGGAAGGGCAGAAGATGTATGCATACTATGGTGAGCAGCTCAACAGCTGCGCACTTGACAGATGCATGGCGAAAGCCAAGGAAATGATAAAATGGGACGAGAAGTATCCGGCAAGGGACCTTGGAAACGGAAAGGTCAGGAGTGTCGGAGTCGCAATGGCCATGCAGGGTTCGGGCATATCAAAGGTTGATACAGCGGCTGTATCCCTCAAGGTCAACGACGACGGGTTCTACAGCATGGGAATCGGAGCAGCTGACATGGGTACGGGCTGCGATACTACCCTTGCTCAGATTGCCGCAGACTGCCTTGACTGCTCGGTCAACGACATAGTAGTACACGGTGTTGACACGGATTCCTCGCCATACGACAAGGGCTCCTATGCATCAAGCACGGCCTATGTGACAGGCATGGCTACGGTGAAGACCTGTGAAGTATTAGTCCAAAAGATCAAGAAGGCAGGAGCTTCCAAGCTCAAATGCGAAGCTGACAAGGTTGATTTCGACGGTAAGAAGGTATATAACTTTGAAACCAATGAATCAGTGAGCCTCAAGGATATCGGCAATGCTGAAATGGATGGAAACAGGAACTCCCTGTATGCCACAGAATCCTTCTCATCACAGACATCACCGCCGCCTTTCATGGTGGGTATGGCTGAGGTGGAGATTGACAAGGAAACAGGAAAGGTCGACCTTATCGACTATGTAGGAGTGGTTGACTGCGGAACTGTCATTAATTCCAATATCACCAGGATCCAGGCCGAAGGCGGAATAGCACAGGGCATAGGCATGGCGCTCTATGAGGACATCATATACAGCGACAAGGGACAGCTTTACAACAACTCTTTCATGCAGTATAAGATACCGACAAGGCTTGACGTTGGAACCATCCGCGTTGACTTCGAAAGCAGCTACGAGCCTACAGGACCGTTCGGAGCAAAATCCATCGGTGAGGTTGTCATAAACACACCTTCCCCGGCTATAGCAGGAGCAGTCCTTAACGGAGTGGGAGTATGCATCAGGGAACTCCCGATAACTGCAGAAAAGGTCTATAATGCAATGCAGGAGTTGAAGTAAGGTTACAGCCCTCTGCAGAATATCTGAAACCAGAAAATAAGAATATAAGATGTGAAAGAACGCCTGCGGGAATCCCACAAGCGTTCTTTCTTTTAGCATCCGATATTCATTTGACCTTTGCTATGGCTTACCTTGCTGGAGAACTTACTGCCGCACTTTGGGCACCTCATAAGAGGTGTTTATAGCTTCCATTTAAAGGCTTTCCTCCTGCTTTTACAATATCGAACCTGAACCGTTATTTAGCCACCACCCAGTACAGGTATGAACAGCAGTATGTCCTTGTCCTTTACCATGCGGTCCTTCTCCTTCAAAAAGGCTATTTCACGGCCGTTAAGAAGTATCCTTACAAAGATGTCCTGATTTCCAGCTTCATCGTAAATCATGGGCTTTAACTTATGGCCAAAGTGCCCATCCAGCCTTTCAATGCATTCCTCGATGCTGCAGGGTGTTTCGATTCCGACGAAAGTCACCGTATCACCGAAAAGCTTCCTGAAACTGGCATAGCCCCTAAGCTCGACTGTTCCCATCAGACCAGGCCAAGCTCCCTGAGCTTCTCTTCCGTCGGTATCCCGTTCTCATCCCAGCCTCTGGCCTCGTAATACTCATCAAGCATTGCATTGAGGTCCGCTTCAGTGATGAGTTCCCCTT
The DNA here is from genome assembly GCA_002428415.1 of Clostridiaceae bacterium UBA6110. GTDB lineage: Bacteria > Bacillota > Clostridia > Clostridiales > Clostridiaceae > Youngiibacter. The sequence continues at coordinate 33,781 of DIWI01000097.1, read as the reverse complement.
TTGAAAGTCCGTCCTTAAGCTCTTCCTTCATGAACCTTTCCGGAAGAGTATCATCCTTACGTGAAAATCCTTCCCTGACATTGAACATACGGGTAAGGTTATTGAGCCTTTCACCCAGAGCCCATACATCTTCCTTTGTAAACTCTATTCCGGTTGCGCCGGTCAGCTGCATTGCTACGACCTCCTGGGCGTTGTGCGGCATCGCAAGCTGAGTCGGGAACTCGCAGAGCGTTGCGACATCGTATGTGCCGCAGAAATCCTGGTTGAACTTCGCAAGTATACCCTTACCTTTTATAGCCAGCCTTTCTACCGGGTATGGGAACGGCATGCCGAATACTTCCTGGAATGCGTAGCCTCTGTTGTGGTCAGCGCCATTGTAGGCAGTAGCAAAGTTAAGACCATGGGCTTTCAGGCCTCTCGGGTCATATGCCGGAAGCTCAAGCCCCTTGACATGCATGGCATATTTCTCTGCACCGTTTCCTATCTTTTTACCAAATACCCTGGTCCCATCTGACATAATTTCGCCAAGGCCTTCCCTGTAGGCCATCATCCTGACAAGTCTTGCTATGGTATCCTCATTGCCCCAGGTCAGGTCAAGCCCCTCAGTTTCGGTCAGGATCCCCTTCTCAAACAGTTCCATTGCCATTGATATCGTGACGCCAGCCGAGATGGAGTCTATTCCCAGCTCGTCACATAGCCTGTCCATTGCAAAAATGAAATCAGGATTCTTTATTCCAAGCATGGAGCCGAATGAGTAGAGCGTCTCGTATTCAGGCCCCTCTGTAGCGATTCCTGCATACTTTCCATTTTTTGCCATCCTGACCTGACTGCAGCCAAGAGGACATCCGTAGCAGTTGTTCCTTCTTACCTTATATTCTGAAAGAGCCTCTGGACCTATGGCAGAATAATCCTGACATCCCGTATCAGTGTAGTTCCTGCTTGGGAATACTCCCACAGCCTGTGCCGCATCCACTGCTGAAGACGACCCGACATGGGAGAAGACCGGATACGCGAATGGAGAGTCCTTCAGCGCTTTAGTGAATTCAGCTATACCTGCCTGAAGGATCTCAGGATTGGCTACAGGAACAGTCTGGGTTCCTCTTATCGCGATCGCCTTGAGCTTCTTGCTGCCCATTACAGCCCCTACTCCCTTTCTTCCCATGGCTCTCTGCTCATTGATTATCGAGGAAATGAGACTTATATTCTCACCTGCCGGGCCAATGCAGGCAATTCTGTAATTCTGGTCGTTAAGCTCTTCCTTTAAGTATATCTGTGTATCCAGTGCATTGATGCCCCAGAGCTTTTCAGCTGAGCGGATGCTTACCTTGTCGTCCTTAATGGATATATAGACCGGTTGGTCAGAAGCACCCTCAATTACGATCATGTCATAGCCTGCATACTTCAATTCAACAGGCAGGTGACCTCCGCTGAACGAATTGCAGATAGTTCCTGTAAGCGGGGACTTTGTCGCAACCCCCATTCTGCTGGCGCATATTGCCTTGGTCCCTGTCAGTGGCCCGGCAAAAAAGACAAGCTTGTTCTCCGGACCTAATGGATCTGTTCCGGGAGAGAGTTCGTCATATAGAAGCTTATCTGCCAGAAGCGCACCGCCAACGTACTTTCGAAACAACTCAACATCGATCTTTTCTTTCCTGATCGATTTATCCGTGAGATTGATCCTAAGGAGAGACTGCCAGAAACCGCCTTGAATTGACATAAATAAATACCTCCCGTATTTTAATCATGGGTCACCTGAAGAAGTGTCCCATAACTCTTTCCAAACACGGGANNCTAAAAAAATGGAATGACAATTATCCATAATCACTTTAACTGGTATTTCACCCTGACAAATCGAATGTGTGAATTTGCGTATACAATCAGACGAACTTGAAATTAGTAGTTCATCTTATCCCTGAATCGAAGCTCACAATGACTTCGGTAAAGCTTCCCTTTACTACCTCAACCTCAACAGGCTTGAGGAACGGAAGCTGCATGCCACCTGACTCAGATTCAAGCACGTATCTTCCTTCCGGAACAAGGACCTTGAAATCCCCATCCTTGTCAGAGCTTACCTTTTGCTCCTTACCATTTGAAAGGCTCCTAACGATGAATGAAGCCTCTGGATACGGAATGCTATCTGGCTCACCAGGCTTTGAGATTGGATTTATCGGTCCGATTGTCACAGTTCCCATAATACCGGTATCCTGGCCGCTTGGTGCCAAGCCGCACGCAGAAGCCAGAAGGAACAAAGCTGCCATGATGGTCAATGTGATATATCTCCTATGATTCCTCAATCTGCAGAAAGTTCGTCCATTACTCCGATTCATGTCACTACCCGCTTCCTGGTCAGCTATTCTTTGAGAACCTGGTACCACACTTGGGACACTTTACCTCTATCCGTCCCTTGCCTTTGGGAACCCTGACCAGCTGCTTGCATCCCGGACAGCTGTATACCCTGTAGGTCTTGCTCAGTTTCATTATCTGGATCTGATTGCTTATCTTGCGGAGAAAGCTGTCTCTCAGTTGCATATATTTAAGGTTCTGGGCTGAGCGCAGCCTTTGGTTCTTTGAGAATATCCTTGAATATGAGTATATTATGATCATGAACCCTGCCAAATTGATATATGGATTCTTCGCAAAGCTTCCCACAATCATTACAACAAAGCTGGCATATACCATCATCTTTGACAGCTCGTCCACCCCATAGCGTCCCTGCATTAGTCTCCTAAGTCTTTCTTTCATTTACAGCATCCTTCCAATATTTAGTAGTTCTTGACAATATCCTATTCTACTCCGCAATCTTTAAAAACAGATTACAGGAATAATGACAAGTCATCCTCATTCCTTAGGCGCAGTCAGCCTATCCACCTTTGACTTCAGAAGCATCCTCACAAGCTTTCCATTTGAGAGCTTTCCCCTGTCCTTGCCTAGTCTTATGAAGGTCTGGGTGATTGTCTTTGGTACAAAAGGCTGCTCACCTTCTGTTTTTCTCTTCAGGCTTATGGCCTTTACCGGGCATGTTGTTACGCAGAGGCCGCAGCCTATACACCTGTCCTCATCGATAAATGCCTTACGGTCTGTGATTTCAATGGCATCCATCTGGCACCTTTTGATGCATATCCCGCAGCCTATGCATGGGTCCTTATCTATCAATGCCATGTATGGCGATGATACGAGCCTTCCTGGTTTAGGCTGCTTCTTCAAAGTCTTCAGGACTCCGCAGCAGCATCCGCAGCAGGCGCATATGAATACGGCGTCGCGTTCGTTGCCCGGGGACAGGACAAGCCCTGCCTTATCTGCTTTCTTTAGAACCTCAAGGGCTTCTTCCATGGTTATTGCCCTGCCTCTTCCTATGCGCTGGTAGAAGTCTGCTCCCTGCCCGAAGGACAGGCAGGTCTCCTTGGGTTTTCCGCAGCCCTCCCCAAGCATCTCCATTTCTGTCCTGCAGATGCAGGGTGTCACGGTGAACTTTGTCTGGGCACGTACTAGCTCCTCAGCCCTCTCATAGGACAATATCCCCATGTCTTGACTTATGGAGCCTCCTACCGGTACGGTCCTAAGCTGTGGTGTCTTTCTCCAGGTCCTGGCGTCAAGCAGGTGAGGAGCATACTCCTCGAAATAATGTATGAGCTCCAGGTCAAGCCTTCCTATCTGGTACTCCCAGATGCCTACTACGAACTGTGAAGCCATGTATCTCGGAGGCTGCCCCTCTTTTCTTGTACCATAGATCAGTCCCTTCTTCTCCATCTCATCAAGCCTTTTTTCAGCTTCATCGACAGGTATGCCCATCCTCCAGGCCACGACCCTTGGCTCCTCCTCGATTATGGAGAGGGCGAGAGCCATTTCGGCATCCTCAGGTGTAAATAGCTTCTTCAGTATCTTTATCTCAACTCCTGACTCGGTCTCAGGAAACCCGCCAGGCAGGTCATCAAGATGCCTTGCCAGCCTTTTATACAGTTCATCCATTTTATCGCACCCCAAATTAAAATTTCAAATAATTCAATTGCTCTCAGACTATGGCTATCCTTACTACCTCAAGCTCTGACCCGGAATAAAGTGACACGTCTTCTCCGCCGCATTTCAGACAGGTTGTCGGTTCCTTTGACCTCCAGTCGAAGTTGAAGATTTCTCCGCAGGCGCTGCACCTGGCTGCTGCAGGCACCCTGAGGAATCTTATCCTGGCACCTTCTGCAATGGTACCCCTGCTTATATAGTCCCAGTATTTCTGGGTGATCTCCTCAACGAAATCCCTCATCTCGCCTACCCTGAGATACACAGCATCGATCCGCACTGCCTTGTTTTCTTCAGCAGCCTTCATTGCCTGATCAAATATCCTGTATGTAAGCGGAAGCTCATGCATCCTCTATTCCCCTTCCCATCAGACTGTACCTGCCTTCTGCCTGTATTCCTCTATCTTGCCGGAAAGGCAGGCGCACCATCCGTCCAGACCTTCTCCGGTCCTTGCGGAAACCCTGAAGACCTTCATACTGGGATTAAGCACCTTAACCCTTGACTCAAGAGCCTCAAAATCAAAATCGAAATAGCCTGCGGCATCCACCTTGTTAATGAGGAGCACATCGCAGACCCTGAACATGTTGGGATACTTCAGTATCTTGTCATCACCCTCAGGCACGCTGAGTATCATGACCTTCAGGCTCTCTCCAATGTCAAACTCTGCAGGGCAGACAAGGTTACCGATGTTCTCTACTATTATGACATCAAAATCCTTCGTTTCCATCGTGTCCAGGGCTGACCGTACCATTGCCGCATCAAGATGACAGTCGCCACCTGTCCTCAGCTGCACAGCATAGCCGCCTTCACTGACTATCCTCTCGGAATCAACCATTGAATCTATGTCACCCTCTATTACCCCTATCCTGTACCTGTCCCTCAGCCTTTTCATAGTTTCGACTATGATACTTGTCTTCCCTGATCCTGGAGACGACATCAGGTTCATCATGAACACTTTGTCAGCCTCAAGCAACTTCCTTACATTCTCCGACTCATCCTCATTAACTGAAAGGATAGTCTGCCTTATGTCTATGAGCCTTATTTCATCCATGTTCTTCCTCCGGTTACTGATCTCTTCGTATATATGATACCATGTCAGGCATCAGGCCGCCGGATACTTCCGGCGGCCCTCATCACTTTTTTATCCGGCACTAGTTTCAGATTGCTTCAAATTCAGCTATTTGACTACAAGTACAGGGCAAGGTGCGTTTGAGACCACCCTCTGGGTTACACTTCCCATTATGGCTCCGGCCCATGGTCCGTGTCCCTTGGTTCCCATTACAATAAGATCTGCACCCTTCTTCGCTTCCTCGACAACCTCTTGCGATGGATATCCATGGACTATCTTTGTTTCAACCTTGATTTCTCCAACGTCAATTCCCTTCATCGTATCTTCCATTGCCGTCTTGCTGATTTCCTCATACTCCATGCTCGTCATGTCTATCCCTGCACTTACCTCGCTGGCCATGAGATGCGGATGCTTCATTATGACATGAAGCAATTCAATTTCCGACCCGAATCCTCTGGCAATCTCCACTGCTGCTGAAAATGCATGTCTTGAATACTCGGACCCGTCTGTAGCTACAAGTATCTTCTTGAACATGATGCCTACCTCCTTCCTTGTACCGGAAGCATCACAGGCTTGACTGCTGAAACTCCTCAATTGAAAAACAAACCGACCCCGCATGAGGCCGGTTAACTGTCTAGTATGTTGGAACGCATCCAGGCGCCGCCGGCGCAAAGCTTCCATATTTCTTACCATCATTATACCACAGAGCCCTTGTGAACAATTTGAACAATTTCGGTATTTTGTTTGAACCTCAAAGGATTTCCCCTCTGAAACCGTCATTGGGCTGAACTTCAGGATGCATTCCGCAACTCTTTAGAATCAGCAGCTTAAGAAGACCAACACTCATTACCAAATAATCTTATCTTACCAGCTGAAATAATAATATTGCATGTTGCGTCAGACAATGATATTGTTTATTGATAGCCGGACTGAAATCGATTTTAGCCGGTATTCTACCGAAACAGGAGTTTTCATTATGATAAAGATTATGGCCGATTCAACCTGCGATTTGTCGGATGAGATGCTTAAAAAATATGACATATCAATTGCGCCACTGATAGTGTCGATTGACGGCAAGGAATACCGTGACAGGATAGATATCACTGCTGATGAATTTTATTCAAGGCTCGCTACCTACGCCAAGCCACCGACAACCTCCATGCCTACCCCTGAATCATACATGGACTGCTTCAGGAAAGCAGAGGAAGCCGGGCATGATGAGATACTCTGTATCTGCATGTCCAGTGGCACAAGCGGATCCTATCAGGGTGCTGTGCTTTCAAAGGACCTGTATTTCGAGAGCCATCCTGAGTCCAAGGTAAGGATAGAAATCATAGACTCAGTGTCAATGAGCCATGGAAGCGGATGGCTGATAGTTAAGTGCGCAAGGCTCAGAGACCTTGGCTATAGCTTTGAAGAGCTTGTCGACTATTGTGAACACGTGAAGTACAGGATAAAGCATTTCCTTTCAGTTGAGGACCTTGAAAACCTCATCAGGAGCGGCAGGCTTTCAGGCACTGGCGCAATCATAGGAAAGATGCTCGGTATCCAACCCATAATGTCAATGAAGAACACCAAAGGCGCAGTGGTCGCGAAGAAACGCGGACTGAAGCAGGTGCTTAATTTCTATGTGCAGGAATTTCTGGAAAGGGTCGACTATGATGAGACTGATTTCGTCATAATCGGATATACTTCAGACATCCACAGGGCAGAGAACCTGAAGAACCTCTTTGTAGAAAAGACAGGGTTCGATGGAGACATATACATGATGCAGATGGGAGTGGCTGTAGGTACTCACGTAGGGCTTGGAGGACTTTCGATGTTCTTCCTTGAGAAGCCGCATGCGGACTTTATTCAGCACATAAAGGAAAAACTCGTAAGAAGGACCAGCAATCAGTAAACGAGCAGCGGCAGGGAGATAGTCTCCCTGCCGCTTATGTTTTCACTCAATAATCATGTTTCGATGTTTAAAGCAACTTTCGCTACTTTACCCTCTTAAGAAGCATTCCTGTCCTGCTTGGTGAATACACTGTTATCCCGGTATATTCTGGGTTTACCTTAAGCTTATGGGTTTCGAATGTCACATCATGGGATATCCTTCCCTGTCCGCCGAAAAGCGATTCATCAGTATCCATGACTACCTTCCATGATGAGTCCTCATGTATGGGCAGCTCGTATTCAGTATAGGAATCCGTCGGATGGAAGTTGAAGATGAATATGTGGTCATCCTTCCTGAATGAGATCATCTTCTTGGGATTGTCTATGTCAAGGGGCTTCGGGACGCCTCCCATGAGACCTTCGCCTGACATCGTATGGATCATGGCGATGTCGAACTGGTTAAGGTCAAAGTACCTGAGATATTCGCTGTCTGCAAGGTTCCACTGCCTTCTGCAGTGCTTGAAGCTCCAGCCGTTCCCTTCCCTTGGAAAATCTATCCATTCAGGATGCCCGAACTCATTCCCCATGAAATTCAGGTAACCCTCTGATCCCAGGGATATGGTTATCAGCCTTGCCATCTTATGAAGTGCAATGGCCCTGTCTATTGCCAGGTTCTGGCTGCCTTTGTTCATGTTCCAGTACATTTCCTTATCAGCCATTCTGAATATGAGCGTCTTGTCGCCGACCAGTGCCTGGTCATGTGACTCAACGTACCCTACCCTCTTTTCCATGTATCTGGTGGTCGAAAGCTCATGGAACATGGAACTCATGTCCCAGTCATCATCCTTCATCTTCAGCGTCTTCACCCAGAAGTCAGGCATTCCCATGGCAAGCCTGTAATCAAAGCCTATGCCGCCGTATTCTATCGGCAGGCACATGCCAGGCATTCCGCTCATGTCCTCAGCTATGCTCAGGGCATCCGGCCTCATCTCCCTTATCAGCTCATTTGCGAACTGCAGGTAAGTCAGGGCATCAAGGTCAGTGTTCATGCTGAAGTACTTGTCATAGCTGTCAAAGGCAGTTCCCAGTCCATGGTCGTTATATATCATGGAGGTGACACCATCGAACCTGAAGCCGTCGAAATGATACTCCTCCATCCAGAACTTGATGTTTGAGAGCAGGAAGTGTATGACCTCATGCTTTCCGTAGTTGAAGAGCTTGGAATCCCATGCGCTGTGAGTACCCCTGGCACCTTCATGGAAGAACTGCTGGACAGTGCCGTCGAATTCGTTTATCCCTTCAGAGATGTTCTTGACGGCATGTGACTGAACTATATCCATGAGAACAGTGATACCCATCTCGTGCGCTTTGTTGATCATGGACTTCAGCTCCTCCGGGATACCGAACCATGACGAGGCTGCGAAATAGTTGGATACATGATAACCGAATGAAGCATAGTAAGGATGCTCCATGATGGCCATGATCTGTATCGTGTTGTAGCCAAGCTTCTTCACCCTTGGAAGCAGGTTATCCTCGAACTCCTTGTAGGTTCCGATTCCTTCGCGCTCCTGCGCCATGCCTATGTGGGTCTCGTATATGAACGGGGGTTTATTCCTGTCTATCCTGAAATCACCGTCAGTCCAGACGAACTGCTCCTTGGGGTCCCATATCATTCCACTGAAGTCATTGGTCTTCTTGTTCTGTATCACTCTCTTGATATAGAGCGGAATCCTGTCCCTCATCACTCCCTTGTGGTGAACGCTGACCTTGACCAGGGACCCGTGCTGAAGCGAATCAGTCCCCGGCAGGAATATCTCCCAGACTCCTCCGTCCTTCTTCTCCAGTGGGTGTGAGCCTCTGTTCCAGCCATTGAAGTCACCTATAAGATACAGGGCTTCAGCATTTGGCGCCCATTCCCTGTAGAACCAGCCATCCAGAGTCTTGTGGAATCCGAAGAAATGATGCCCGTTGGCGAAGTCATTGAAGCTCTTACCTTCTCCAAGCAGCGCCTTTTTGACCTCCCTGTATCTGCTCATCCTCAGGTCAATGTCACTTTTATGTGATGACAGCCATGGGTCGATGTCCAGTATCTTCAGAACTTCTTCATTGTTTGTCTGTTTCTCAGCCATAAGTACCTCCTATGTTTTCTTGTGTTCACTTTTTCTATATACACTATTCGACTTCAAACTTCTGTCATGGATTCTGCTGAATAAGGCGAGTGCCGCTATTGAGCCAATAAGTGCCATCAGCATGTCCCACTGGGAGTCCCATGAAGAGCCCTGCATCCCCATTACCACTTCCACCGGGAGACCAAGCAGATATGACGTCCCCAGCTCCAGCAGCTCATAGAAAGCGCTCATCCCAAGGCACATGGTAACGACAATGAATGTAAGCATCCTTCCCCTCTTGACATGGTTCCCGCGTATCAGGATCTCTCTCGCCATGAGTGCCGGCCCGAAGCCCTGAAAGAAATGGCCAACCCTGTCATAGTAGTTCCTGGAAAGGCCAAGCTCAGTCTTTAAAAGTTCAAACAACGGATTCCTCGAGTAGGTGTAGTGTGCGCCAATAAGAATGATAGTCATATGCACAAGCACAACTATATAGATGAATGTGGTGAACCTGAACCTCTTGTAAGTGAGGATGAGTACGAGTACCACGAGCAGAGCTGCCAGCGACTGCATCAGCCACACGAGCCGGCCGTAGGGTTTCCACGCGGACCATAGGACTATGCCAAGATACAGCACAAGGAGAATCAGGTTATTCCTGTAATTCCTTTCCATCATCCACCTCCTCTTAATCCGGTCTGAGGCAGCCTACCCGAAGATATAGCCTGTCATGGAGATCGAGCCCATGGTACAGGATTCATTGAAGACCCTTATGCTGTCATCCCCTTCTGCCGCTCCAAGCACGTAAAGCAGCGGCAGGAAGTGCTCAGGTGTCCTGAATGAAAGCTCCTGNNCGAATTCCACAGCCCAGCTCTCGCCGCCATCCATATCCCAGCTGATCCTGCCCAGGTTATGGACAATGTTTCCAGAACCGAATATCATCACGCCCTCATCCCTGAGCTTAGTCAGCATTTTCCCGATTTCATAGTGCCTTTCGGGACTCGAATCGGCGTCTATGCTGAGCTGAACCACTGGGATATCAGCCTCAGGGTACATTTTACATAGCACTGACCAGGTTCCATGGTCGATTCCCCAGCTGTTGTCAACACTGACACCATGTCCAAGGAGATCGAGGATCCTTCCTGAAAGCGCTTTGGAACCCCTGGCCTCATACTTTAGCCGGTAGAGTTCTTCAGGAAATCCGTACATATCGTATATCTGTTTGGGTTTTTCTGAATCGTTGACCCAAGTGCCATGGGTATACCAGTGCGCTGACACTGATAAGATGAGTTCAGGCCTTTCAATCTCCCTGCCGAGCTTCTCCCAGACCGCTGTATACTCATTGTCCAGAATTGCGTTCATTGGAGATCCGTGCCCTGCAAATATTGCAGGCATCCTTTTTCTTTCAGTTTCCATATCCACGTTCCTTCCGATGTTTGATTCCTGTACGTGAAACTTCTCCCATCAGTGTGGTAAACTGGAGAAGACAATAATAAGCATTAACAATATACTAATGGAGGCTAAAATGAACAGCATAGATATTCACAAGTCTTTTGTGACCGGAGACCTTGAAAACCTGATGAAAGCACTGGGATACCCGCAGAGTTTCCCTAACGATATCGATGATGAGGTGTTTGGCAACATCCTTGAATATGCCATCTACCACAGTCCGTTAAGTTTTGTGGGTAAACTGCTTTCGCTTGGAGCAGACCCGAACTATTTTGATGGAAGCTACCCAAGCATCCTCGCAGCATTATCCACCGACAGACCTGACAAGTTCAAGATTATAAGGCTGCTGCTTCAACATGGAGCTGATATTAATATGCGGGGCATAAACGACTATACGCCTCTGCATTATGCTGCCTCGCAAAATGATCCTGAAGCCATAAGGTTTCTCCTGAACTACGGCGCTGACAGGAACGCGAGGACCGAAATCGATGACCAGGCTACCCCGATAGAAGAGGCGCTGACTCTTGGCTGCCACAAGGCAGTCGAAGCACTCATAGGTTCTGACTTTTAATAGCTCAATACCTCAGACATAATCATGAGATTTTTCTTAATATTCCAAATATAGTTTACCATATAGTATGAGTCGTGTCATACATTTGAGTCCCTGGAGGGCTAATGAGACTGTCCATTCACCATTGTCAGAGCAGTAATGTCATGCCCGGAAATCCCTTTGCCTTACCTTGTATACGGCGATGCACCGGTTCCTTTATCATGAAACCCTCCGGCTTTGGAACTTGCAGGGATGCATGAAGGCTCAACAACAGCATCGACCTGCAATTCTCCTATATTCTCTCTTGTCATAAAAATGGTATCTGCTTCACGGCCCATTTTCCTGATTAGACAGTATTCAAATAGATCAGATCATTCAAGGATCCCACTCTTCCTTATGCTTTCAACTGCTTCATTGATCACTGCTACCGGAAGTACCAGTGCAAACCTTACGTATCCTTCACCCAGAGTGCCAAAGGCATTTCCCGGTGTACATATTACGCCAGTGCCTTCCATAAGCGCTGTACAGAATTCTGTTGAGCTTCCGAATTTTTCCGGAATCCCTGCCCACACGAACATGGAGCCCTTGCTCCTTGGAACGCTCCAGCCAAGGCTTGTAAGCCCATCGCACAGGGCATCCCTTCTTTTCTGATATTCAAGGCAGTTTTTTCTGACGCTTTCCTGGGGACCAGTCAATGCGGCGATTGCGGCATACTGGATTGGCTTGAATATCCCATAGTCAATCTGGGACCTCAGCATTTTGAAGTTCCTTATGATCTCACTGTTTCCAAGGACAAAGGATATCCTTGCTCCTGTCATGTTGTAGGATTTGGAAAGTGAATAGAATTCAACCCCGACCTCCTTCGCTCCATCAATTGACAGGAAGGACCCGCCCGTCTCACCGTCATAGACTATGTCTGAATAGGCATTGTCGTGGATTATGATTATGTTGTTCCTCTTTGCAAAGGCAACAAGCTTTTCATAGAATTCCCTGGGGGCGGTTGCACATACAGGATTCATAGGATATGAGACCAGCATGAATTTTGCCTTGGCCAGTGTTTCTTCAGGGATCAGATCAAGGTCTGGCAGATAACTGTTTTCAGGCAATAGCGTATAAAAAGCCAGCTCAGCCCCTGAAAGGTATGGCCCTATCTCGAATATCGGATATCCGGGATTCGGAACAAGCACCACATCTCCCTTGTTGCACAGGGAAAAACCTATATGAGTAAGACCTTCCTGAGATCCATAAAGCGACATTATCTCATCAGTCCCGACGGCTACCCCGAACCTTTTCCTGTAGAAGCCTGCTGCTGCCTCAAGGAGTGAAGGCATATCTCCCAGCGAATATTTCCAGTTTTCCGGGTCCTTCGCAGCTTCTATAAGCGCATCGACTATATGCCTGTCAGGCTCAAAGTCAGGAGTTCCAACAGACAGGTTGTATACTGTCCTGCCTTCCTTAAGCATTTCAGCTTTCCTGTCATTAAGCACATTGAAGATTCCAGTCTGGAAGTATTTCAGGTTATCAGAGAATTTCAAATCCATATCATTACCTCTCTTTAATTTGCATCTTATTTTCCTAACCCCTTAATTATAACCCAAAGTCACCTCAGGTACATGTCCAGTCTCCATTTCTTGCAGTTACCATATTTAAGGCAGACAAGGCACTTAGCCGGCACCATCTCTGAAGCTATAACAAATTGACAATTGAAGCAGTATAATCTAATTGGGAAGAATAACAGAGGAAGTGAGATGAATGGGCAAGGCAACAAAAACAATAATTATCCTTTTCATATGCTTTGCAGCTATTTCAGGTTTATCAGGATGTACCGCAAGGAATGAGGAAGGCTTCGCCATATATCTCACCAAGGATGACATCCCTCCCGGCAGCATGGAAGTGCTGAGCCATGTTGAGAAGTCATCTGAGCCTGTCCTGACAGAACAGGACATCATTTCGTATGATGCCGGGGACCATACCATTCTCCTTGAACCTGCAGCAATGGTTAAGCTAAATGATCTTGAGCTGTCTACAAGGGGAAAGACATTCCTTGTGTGTGCAGACGGACTTCCAATATACTGGGGTGCATTTTGGACCCCCTTATCATCAATGTCATTTGAAGGAGTAGTCATAATGCTTCCTGGTTTTGCAGGTGAAAATGTTATCGAGATAAGCCTCGGTTATCCGGGTGAATCGTTCTATACCGGATCTGACCCGAGGAATGACAAAAGGGTCCTTGATGCCCTGGAAAAGGCAGGCAAGCTCAAATATAAGCCGTAATGCAGCGGTTTCCGATTCAAAAGGCCATGTGAAGATTAGTCTTCTCATGGCCTTTTGAATTGCTTATGACAGGAATTAACGCCTGCTTTTACTTGCCTTTTCTTGCATGTCACTTTCTGGAAGTCGAGTATTCCTTATAGTCGCTTATAAGCTGCTCGACTCTTCCCTTTATTTCATCCCTTACCCTTCTCGTTTCCTGAAGCTTCTCTTCTTCAGTCCCCTTGAAGTCGGCCGGATCTTCGATGTTCCAGTTCAAAGTGTGAAGAGCTGATGGGAATATCGGACATCTCTGGCCGCTCATCTCGTCGCATACTTTGACAACAATAGAGAAGGCTTTCCCCTTCCTGTAGAAGTCAAATACTGAATCCGTCTTGTTTTTACTTATGTCAATTCCAATCTCATCCATGACCCTCACAACCATGGGATTGAGAACTCCCTCTTCAAGACCTGCGCTTTCAGCCTCAAAATACTCACCGCCAAGCCTGTTCAGAAACGCTTCAGCCATCTGGCTTCTTGCAGAGTTGTGCACACATACGAACAATACCTTTAGCATAACCTGATCACCTCAAAAATATGGTAATCAGATTGTATGTCAAAAACCAGGATGCTGTTACCCTGCTTATGTTAAATCAGTATTAAGTATGTGTTACGCATTGCAGCCTCAATTGGATGGCTTGCTTTCCTCCAGGGTAAGGGTGGATACTTTTTCCACTGAGTTCCTCATTACCTTGATCTCAACACTGTCGCCAACCTCGTGTCCATCAATTACTGATGTTATCTCAGCTGCGCTCGATACTTCGGTACCGCCAACTGAGACAATAAGGTCACCGCTCTTTAGTCCGGCAGCTTCAGCATTGCTCCCGCCCGTTACCTTAAGTATGTATACTCCTGTCTGTGACACCCTGTACATCATGGCTTCCTGGTTCGACGCGATATCCAGGAATGTCATTCCAAGCTCTATCCTGCCCTTGACATATCCGTTCTGCATAAGTTCAAGCATCACTGACTTGACATCATTGATCGGTATCGCAAATCCAAGGCCTTCCACATCTGTTCCTGATGACTTGGCTACAACTATACCAATGAGGTTTCCTGAACCGTCGAAGAGACCGCCTCCTGAATTGCCCGGATTGATTGCCGCATTTGTCTGAAGCAGGCTCATTGTCTGGTCATCGAGGGTTATATCCCTGTCAAGGGCGCTTATTATCCCGTCTGTAACCGTGCCTCCAAGCTGTCCAAGGGGGTTGCCTATTGCCACTACCTGGTTACCTACAACCAGCGTCGATGAGTCTCCCAAGGCTGCTGGCGAAAGTCCTGAAGCATCTATCTTAATGATTGCAACGTCCGTCTGCTCGTCAGTTCCGATTAGCTCTGCCTCATATTCCTCTCCTGACACAAGCCTTACTGATATCTTCTGAGCTCCATCTATAACGTGGTTGTTGGTCACTATGTAGCCATCCTCTGTTAATATTACCCCGCTGCCAGCTCCCTCAGACACGTACTGAGGAGTCCTCTGACCTGTTACGATCACTTCTGTGGTTATTTCTACAACCGAAGGAGCCGCCATGTCTGCTATTTCCGGTATGCTCAGACTCTCAGAAAGGCTCCCGGTCAGGAAGACCGCTTCTATAGAAGCCGATTTAGACGATCCATCATCATTCGCACCATTTCCATTGATGAGGGAGCTGAGTGAGACCACAAGGCAAATCGAAGCAACTGCAACTATCCTTCCCCACTTCATTTTCCTGGATACCTTCGGTGGCTCTGCAGAACCCCATTTAGTCTGGTTCCCGTCACTGCTTCCTTCATCAATAGCATCTCTCACTTCATCATTATCGAACATCCTGATCTCTCCTTTGCTGCATATTATTTTGAGGCTCATGGTTTTCACCATGCCTTTCCTTAACTTGATTCTACCGCGGCAAAGGTTTTAATTCCCCGAATGGAAGGCTCACAATTGAAGCAGGAAGAACGCAAAAATCCGTATATTTTGCTGGAATTTTCCTGCTAAAAATTTCTGTTTCTCAGTATTCAAAAATGGCAAATCCCCCGGAAAAATATTCCGGGGGATTTCGATTAAAATGCTTTTCTGTTGTACTGTTTTCTCTGCTGCTTGGAATCAGCACCCCTCATGCCTTTAGGCTGCTGGTTCTGTCTTGAAGAATCAGGTCGCCTTGCTCCTGAAGGCTGATTGCCATATGCCCTTTGGGCAGTCTGCACTGAAACTACCTCTGAAGGCACTTCCACCAGCGGGAACGGATGGTCCGAAACCACTGGAATGTTCTTTGAGATCAGCTTCTGGATGTCCTTAAGGAGCGGCTTCTCTTCCTGGTCACAGAATGAGATTGCTGTTCCTCCAAGTCCTGCTCTTCCGGTCCTTCCGATCCTATGTACATAGGTTTCAGGCACCTCAGGGAGGTCGTAGATTATTACATGGGAGAGTTCATCCACATCAATGCCTCTTGCGGCGATGTCAGTGGCCACGAGGATCCTCGTCTTTCTCTCCTTGAAGTTGCTCAGAGCAAGCTGCCTTGCGCCCTGCGACTTGTTTCCGTGTATTGCCTGTGCCTGGAAGCCGCTCTTGTCAAGCTGCTTCACTATCTTGTCAGCTCCATGCTTTGTCCTTGAAAATACAAGGGCAGTATCTATGTCCTTGTCCTTCAGAAGCTTTTCAAGCAGCTTTATCTTATTCGCCTTGTTCACGAAATATACTGACTGGTCAATGGTGTCAACAGTCGACGCTACAGGAGCGACACTGATCCTCACAGGATCCTTCAGTATCGAATCCGCAAGCTTCGAAATCTCATCAGGCATGGTAGCTGAAAAGAACATGGTCTGCCTTTCCCTGGGAAGGAATCCGATGATTCTCCTGACATCATGTATCATACCCATATCCAGCATCATATCCGCCTCATCAAGGACGAAGTACTTGACCTTGTCCAGGTGTACGAATTTCTGGCCTATGAGGTCAAGCAACCTTCCAGGTGTCGCCACCAGTATGTCTGCTCCCCTTGACAGCTCGTCAGTCTGAGGGTTCTGTGACACGCCTCCGAACAGCACCATGGTCTTAAGGCCCAGGTGTCTTCCATAGGACGTAAAGCTGTCCTTTATCTGTATGGCAAGCTCCCTGGTCGGTGCAAGGATGAGCGCCTTAATCTCTTTCCTGCCCTTCTTTTGTTCTCCTGCAAGTCCCTGCAGTATGGGAATTGAGAAGGCGGCTGTCTTTCCGGTGCCTGTCTGTGCAGTACCTAACAGGTCCTTGCCTTTAAGCAGCGACGGTATTGACTGTGCCTGTATGTCTGTGGCCTCTAAATAGCCTTCTTCCTTAAGTGACTTCTGTATTTGCTTTATTATATCAAGATTTTCAAATAACAATAATTTCTCCTTTTTGCAGTATGCTTCAATAACTGAGTAATCTTCTGCCAAAAATAAAAATGATCCGGTTTAGAGGATTTGGCCTTCCAAATCACCTGCCGCATGATGCAGCAATGATCAAATGAATGGAGCCTTGTCCTGTTACGCCGGAATGGATGACCATTGTTATTCATTACAAAAGCGTCTTGCCGCAATATTTCAGCGGCATATTGATTATACTCTCAATTTCATGCAATGTAAAATTATTAATTTATTTCTCCTAATTTCCTTCAGAAATCCACCTGATAGCTTTCGCAATGCGCTCAGGAATTTCAAAGAAATGATTGCCTTCATTGATCTCGAAGAAAACCTCCAGTCCATCCTCTGCGAGCAGCTCACTCGTCTTCCTTGTCCACTCGCCTACCCTTGCCATCCTCGGGTTCCTTGAACGCTCCTCCTTGTCTCCATAGGAGAGATACACCCGGAGGTCCCTGTCAGCCATGCTCTTCTTCTCTACATATCCAACCCAGCCATCATACCAAAGAGATCCTGATACGGACCCGGCAGCTGAAAATTCAGTTGAGCTAAGGACTGCATATAGTGCGAAGAGTCCCCCCAGTGAGTAACCAGCGATTGCCCTTCTGTTATTGGGAACAGTGAGACCCTTCTCAGCCTCCGGTATTATCTTATCCGTGATGACCCTTAAGAACTCATCTGCCTTGCCGGAAAAATCTGCCTGCCCCTTGAAGGCGGCAGGCGCCTCCCATGGGGTAAGGTCCCTCTCCCAGTCAACACCTTCCAGTGAAACAAGAACAGTATCCAGGTCCTCCACAAGAGGAAGAAGCTTTTCTGTCTCTTCACCGATGAGGTATATGACTGTGGGATTCATTGATTTACTGAACAAATGCACAGATACCTTGTAGTTCTCAATTTCAAAAATCCTGTTTCCCATGGCTAACCTACCCTGAATATCTTTCCAAGAAGCTTCCTTCTTGTCACGATTGCTCCCTTGGGACATAGCTCCTGGCAGCAGAAGCACCTTATGCATTTGCTGTAATCCCATTTGGGAACCATTTTCCCTTTGCTATCTTCAAAGGTTATGACATCAGGCCTCCTGGGGCATACTTCATCACACATCCTGCAGCTTATGCACTTGTCCTCGATTACCACAGGGTCCGGAGCAGTGAGTGCTCCAATGAGGTTATTGAGCTTCGGGCTCAGGAAATTGACCGCTCCGGCGCTGCGGGACAGCTTGAAGTCATTGCATTTCAGCGAGTCAATGGTTTCACCAAGGACCTCTATGTCTTCAGGCATGACCTTTCCCCATCCAGCCTCGTGCGCAGCCATCAAAAACGGCACGTTAAGGACCTTGTCATAGCCTATGAGCCTTACTGCAACTGAATCTATAGCCGCAATGTCTTCACCCATTATTATTGAGTCAAGCCTCTTCGGTGTCCCGTTCCTTGGTCCGTTGCCTTCCATGGCTATGATTCCATCAAGTATGGCAAAGCTTGTTCCTACCAAAGAATTGAGGTCAAGCAGCATTTTTGCGAAGTTCATCGGATCAGGCTGCTTCGTATGCCAGCCAGCTTTCTGTGCTCCATAGAGACAGCCGAACTGGTTCTTTACAGCACCGGTATAATACATCATGGCATGAGTCTTAAGCTTCGGAAGTGAGATTACAACGTCAGCCTCATATGGGGCTCTTGCAACATCCCAGTACCTGAACATGACCGGGTCATCAAGCTCCACATGGACCTCATCGCTAAAATCTGCAAACTTCACTCCATATCTGTCAGCTACCTCAATGAGACCTCCCTTTTCAGCTGCTTTCCTGGCATCAGATGAACCAGGTGAATCCCCGAAGGAAATATCATTGGAATACTCTGAGACGATCCTTATGACAGCCTCAAACATGGCAAAATGCGTTATAACCGGTGACCCCTTCTCAACCATGCTAAGTAGATTAGGCTTAAGCAGGACTTTGCTTCCGGGTGGAATGAGCTTCCTTAGATAAGCATCCCCTCCCAGCATTCCAAAGCCTTCCCTCAGCTTAATCTCAAGTGCATCCACATCATAGCTGTCATGTCTTAAAAGACAAACCTTTTCCATAAAACAACTCCTAAATTTTGGGCTGTGCCAGCTTTAACAGCATCTCAAGCCTTTCCCTATATTATATATCCCCTCAAGCCTTTTAAGCAAAATTCACAGCAGCAGACTGAAATTCAAGCCCGTCTCCATTACCAATCATGTCATTTTGACTTGTGTTTCTGTATTAGTATGATTGAATATTTCGTGCAACTTTCATTTCAATGCGCATACAAAGGCCACTCGGATTGCCATTATTTGACAATCTCATCAAATATTCATATAAAAATTAATAATCGCAATAATTCTCTGTTATTTT
Organism: Clostridiaceae bacterium UBA6110; assembly: GCA_002428415.1. Classification (GTDB taxonomy): domain Bacteria; phylum Bacillota; class Clostridia; order Clostridiales; family Clostridiaceae; genus Youngiibacter. The sequence goes on along the minus strand of DIWI01000097.1, from coordinate 14,684 downwards.
ATAAGTATTCAAGTTTTCATCTGTTTTATCGTTAATATTTTCATTTTTTTGTTACAAAAGTAACTTTGTTATTAATGTGAAAAACTATTTTCAAAGGCACTGAATTATAGTATTATAATGTAAACGAAGGTCATTCTGAATATTGATATTAATTCTACAATAAATATCATTTCTGGCAATGAAATATTCGTATTTTAAGTGACATCTGCAATTAGAGTATTAGGATGAAGCAATATAACAAATAATCCAGTATTGGAGGTAAATCATGAGAGCATACGTTGAAAAGATAGAAGGAAAGAATGTAATGCTAAAAATGGAAAACGGGAGCAGGATCAAAATCAGGAACAACAGCTATCAGTTAGGTGAAGAGCTTCCTGTTGAAGAATCTTCCAGCGGGGTATTCAGCTTCGCAGCTGCCACAGCGGTTGCTGCAGTTTTTTTGGTAGGTCTGTTTCTCGCTGCATATCTGACTCCTTATTATTACATCAGCATAGACACGAATCCCAGCCTGATGGTGCACGCAAACATTTTTGAGCGTGTTGTAGGTATTGAACCAATGAACGAAGAGGCAGAGGAACTGTTTGGCGGAAGAAGCTACAACAACATGAAGGTTGAGGATGCCGTAGTTGACGCATTGTCTACGATCGGTGCAGCCGGATATTTCGAGGGAATGAGCGCAGATGTATTTCTGGCTCCAGCGACAAGGAATGAAGCCAAGTCTAAGCTCCTTGCTGCAAAGCTCAAGGAAACTGTAGAACTTCAGATCAGGAGGCACGGCATAGACGCCAGCATAGAGGCTGATTCTGTAAGCTACTACCTGTTCAAGGATGCTGAAAGGCTCGGGGTATCTCCTGGGAAGCTCCATATCATACAGAACCTTCTTGGACTTGATATCGCTGGAAACATAGAACTGACAGTCAAGCAGCTGTTGGAGAAGCTTGACCTTCAGAAATGACCATTACACGTGATGTTTATCGTATCCGTATAAAAGGAAAGCAGCCGCACCCGGCTGCTTTCCTTTTGTCTTTTTTATATGCTGCCTGCTTATTCCTTAGCCTTCAAAGGCCTTCTCAAGGAGCGCGATGTCGAATTTCTTCATTTTCAGGAATGCTTCAGTGACTCGCCTGATCTTTTCACTGTCACCTGTCTTCATCATCTCATCCATTGAAGCTGGTACGATCTGCCATGAAACACCAAACTTATCCTTCAGCCATCCGCATTGTTCAGCTTCGGGCACAAAGGAAAGCCTGTCCCAATAATAATCTATCTCCTCCTGAGTGTCGCAGTTCACTATAAATGATATAGCCTCATTGAATTGGAACTCATGGGCATAGCCGCTGTCCATGGCAGCAAAGTCCATCCCTTCCAGGGAAAATGAAGCATACATTACAGTTCCCGGTTTGTCGAACTCCAATCCCTCTCCATATCTTGTGATGTCTCCAGGCTTTGAATCCTTGAAGACTTCAGAGTAGAAGCTTATGGCTTCTTCAGCTCTGCCATACTGTTCTCCCACGAACAGGAGTGTCGGCGTGATCTTCTGCTTTATCTCCCCTTCCACCTGCATTATCTGCCATGAAAGCCCATATTTGTCTGCACACCACCCGTATCTCGCGCTGAAAGGATAGGTGTCAAGCTCCATAAGTATACTTCCGCCATCTGATAGCCTTCCCCAGAGAGTATCCACCTCATCAGCCTTGCTGCAGTCCACCCTCAAGGATATTGAAGGATTGAATTGGAAATACGGACCAGCAGACAAGAGCATGAAGTCCTGTCCGGTAAGACTAACCGTGACTGTCTCCGCAGTACCTGACGGCGTATCCTCGAGGACAGCACCTCCAGTAATCATCGAGTCAGGAAAAATTGAAACATAGAACTCAGCTGCCTCACGCGCTTCTTTGTCATACCATAGATGTGGTACTATTCTGTTCATCCCTGTACCTCCTTGCATAATGTCATGCAGTAAACAAGTGAAATCTGAAGATTTCCTTGATTAATTTTAACATGTTATTTTTTATCAATCTATCCGAGATTTCAATTTTAACCACATCCTTGGCATCAGGCGTACAACAGAACCTATTCAATTGAACATCATCTCACAGCGCCTACCGACCTTAGGAAGTTATACAGGAATGCAGCCATTATTTCCTGGGAATACTCCATGGTGGCTTTTGCGGCTGTTCCCATCACAATGTAATCTCCGGATGTTGCAGGTCCAACATAACCCAGGGCATGGTAGGCTGACAGGTCAATTATCTCTTTGCAGTATCCTGCAAGGTTCTTCTTTGCATCAATTGTTGTGACGCTGTAAAGGGTGCTCGAGTCAGCTTTATAGTCCAACCTGTATGTATCAGCAAAATTCTCATATGATGTATGGTTTGAGTTCAATGCAGTTAGAAGTGCAGCATGGTGCGGTACGTTGATGTCAGCCAGATAATGCAGTGCCCTTCCAAGCTCCTGCATTGCTGCTGTCTTGTTCTTTGCATAATACTTCTTCGCATTAGCAGCATGGGTTACAAATCTTGACAATGCAGTCGGACTTGAAAAGCCAAGTATCGTCTTTCCTGTCCTTGGATCGTAGAAATGTCCAAGATACAGGCTGAAGTCATTTTCGTTCGTATCCGGCCAGTCAGAATTGGACAGTAAGGTGGTCGCATATTTTGCCAGCAGGTCAGCGGTCTTGTCTCCCTTGTCATTCCTTAGGATCTGAAGTGCTGTTGCAGTTAGGTACTGATGAGTATGGTTAGATCCCCCGCTTGCCCACTCCGGATTAATTTCACCCGATCCGTCATTTTCAGGCGAAGTTTCAAACTCAAACGGAACACCGCCGTCTACAAGATATCCATCACCGGAAGCGATAAGTTCAATTATTGCTATATTCTTTTCCAGGCTCTTTCCACTATAGCCTTCAGTTCCAGCAAGTGCGGCACCAGTTCCTGCAAGTGTGAATACAAAGATCATTGTCAGGCAAATCAGCTTCTTCATTAAAATTTCCCCCTTGATCTTATGTTCTTTTTAAATACCGGAATTCCTAGGATTTCTCCAGCTCGCATCATCTCCTGTACCACTCGGATTATTCTTGAATCCATCTGATAAAATTGTAGCTCTATCCAATAATTAGTCAATATTAAGTTAGAATATTCTGTTTATTCTTGTTTTAAATTTCCAGTTGACTATTTTCATTTCAGATACACATGAATGCAGTTAAGATGATATTCGTGATAAAATGTAATTAAGCTGAATTCAGTCGGGTGGTGAAGAGATGCTATTGATTACAGTATCAAGACAGACAGGAAGCCTTGGGGACGAAATAGCAGAGGAAGTGTCAAGGAACCTTGGTCTGCCTATAATCACAAGGCAAACTGCAATGAGCGAGTGGCTTCCTGAAATTGCAGGCAAGCACGAGCTCCATATGCTTTCAGAAAGCCCGGGGTATTATCTCAATCCATCACAAGCCGGGATTACCTATGCGGAATTTCTGGAAAACAAGCTTAGGATGGCTGTAAAAGAACATTCAGCGATAATAAGCGGAATGGGTGCCCAGGTCATATTCGCCCTGAATCCTGAAGCAGTCCATGTCAAGATCATGGCTTCCCAGGAGATGCGTATCTCAAGGGTAATGAAGAGCAATCACCTGGACAGGCAGGACTCAGAAAGACTGCTTGAGATAACAGACCGAAAGCACAAGAGATACATAAACATGATATATGAGAAGGATTGGGCTGACCCGCTGCTTTACGACCTAACTCTGAATACAGACAAGCTGAGCATAAAGGATGCCGCAGAAGCTATTGTAAGCCTTGTCAGAAACAGGCTTCTTGAGGCTAATAAGATAGCAGAGGCAAACGGCAACGGGAATAAAAAAGCCGTAGTCTTCAAGCACCCCTCCGAGGAAGAATTCGCAAGGATCCTCGACATGTATTGCCTGGAATGGGAATATGAACCCAGAACTTTCCCGATAAAATGGGATGCTGAAGGAAATATCACCCTCGCATTCTCTCCTGACTTCTATCTTCCGAAGTTCGATACCTACATAGAGCTTACGACCATGAACCAGAAATACGTCTCTGAAAAGAAGAAGAAGGTAGAGCAGCTCAGGAAGCTATATCCAGGAACAAACATAAACATAGTGTATAAGAAGGACTTCCATACTCTCATAAAGAGATTTGGAATGCTTGGAGGTAATGCAGGTGAGTAACGGTTTAGGGAAAGTGCTGTTCACTGAAGATGAGATAGCCAGAAGAATTGCTGAAGTGGCAATTGAAATTGACAGCGACTACAAGGGCAAGGAGCTCATTGTCATAAGTATCCTAAAAGGCTCCATATTCTTCCTTACAGACCTGACAAGGCGTCTTACCACTCCACTGAAGATAGACTTCCTGGCAATCGGAGTTCCGAAGGGAGACACGGCGCAGACAAGAGTCGTCAGCTTCATCAAGGATCTGGATATCGACATTCTGGGGCGTCATGTTCTTCTCGTGGAGGATGTGGTAGGCACCGGCCTTACTTTAGGCTACATACGCCAGCATCTGGAGCTCTGCAGGCCCGCAAGCCTAAAGATATGCACGCTCCTGGACAATTCATCAGAAAGGCTTCTTAACATCCCTATAGCCTACCGCTGCTTCGAGATGCCGGATCAATTTGTAGTTGGCTACGGGCTTGACCATGATGAGAATTACAGGAACCTTCCCTACATAGCAGCCTTTACGAGAAAAAAATAGGAAATTAAATAGTCCTGCATCACTGCAGGACTATTGTTTTAAAAAAGAAGGGCTCCAACGAACCTTTATTAACATACCTCTTACTTTACCTTCTACTTCCGTTTCCCATTTGCATTCTCTCCTTGAGATCTTCATCCTTATCGGTCTGGTTACTTTTTGTTTGTCAAAGTCTTTTATCATATCTTTTCAAATTTTGCATTTATCATAATGGTACATGCTTGTTTGAATTTCAATGACCAAGTGCTTTTTCAAACCTTTTTCACTTTTTCTTTAAGGGTATAGTAAATTTTACTTTACCGATACTTTTGGTTTGAAGAAATGTTCTGTTTCTTTATCCGGCTCTATAAGTCTTCTGTCTTGGGAATTCCTTGGAGCTTATTACTAGTATACCGCCGTATCGGAATATAATCAAACGCTGCAGAAGTCCGCTACAAGCATCTAATAACGATTATCCCCCGAATACTCTCCCATGCTTCAAAATGCTAATGTTTTAAATATTCTGATAATTGCCTTCTGCTATGATCTGCTTTTACTTTCTCAGCAGTGATTACATTTGCAGCATATCTCTCTATGTGTCAAAGGCGTTCAAGGTGTATTCCCCTTGAACGCCTTATCTTATTCAGACTTTTCCACTGTATTCTTAACTGATTCTTCAGTTATCTTTTCCACTTCTTCTTCCTTAAGAAGAGGCAGCTTGAATTTATCTCTGATCCTGTTTTCAATTTCAATTGCTATTGAAGGATTATCCTTCAGGAATATCTTGGAGTTCTCCCTACCCTGACCAAGCCTTGTTCCCTTGTAGGAAAACCAGGCTCCGCCCTTGTCTACAATCCCCTCATTAACTCCGATATCTATAAGGCAGCCTGTTCGTGAGACCCCGCCATTATATATTATATCGAACTCAGCTTGCTTGAAAGGCGGTGCAACCTTGTTCTTGGTGACCTTGATCCTCGTCCTGTTACCCACTACTTCATCTGCAGTCTTTATGGAGTCTATTCTCCTGATATCGAGCCTGATAGTCGCATAGAACTTCAGAGCCCTTCCTCCAGTAGTTGTCTCAGGACTTCCAAACATTACACCGATTTTTTCCCTGAGCTGGTTTATGAAAATGACTATGCAGTTTGACTTGTTTATAGCAGAGGTAAGCTTCCTCAGAGCCTGTGACATTAGCCTTGCCTGAAGTCCCATATGGGAATCTCCCATCTCACCTTCTATCTCCGCTCTTGGCACAAGGGCGGCAACTGAGTCAATCACTATCACATCTATCGCATTTGACCTTACGAGTGCCTCGGTGATTTCAAGAGCCTGCTCTCCGGTATCCGGCTGTGAGACTATGAGGTCATCTGTATTGACTCCAAGCCTCTTTGCATAGGACGGGTCAAGCGCATGCTCTGCATCCACGAACGCTGCAGCTCCCCCTGCCTTTTGCGCTTCAGCAACTATGTGCAGAGCGATGGTTGTCTTTCCTGAGGATTCAGGTCCGTATATTTCAATTACCCTTCCTCTTGGAACTCCCCCCACACCGAGGGCAATGTCAAGAGCCAGGCATCCGGTAGGAATGACCTCGATATCCATGGAAGTATTTGCGCCAAGCTTCATTATCGATCCTTTTCCGAACTGTTTCTCTATCTGGCTGATCACTGTATCCAGTGCAGCGAGTTTGTCTGTCTTTATAACCATTTTCATCCTAAATCCGTAATTTACGGAACCTTCCCAGCCTTAAAGGCTGATTATCATAATTCTTCTGAACTTCTCAGCTGATTCTGTCTATGTTCACGCTTCATCGGATAGAAGAGCCGTCACCCTCTCGTTGACCAAATCAAAGGTAGTTCCAAGCGATATTGCCAGCTCCGTGAACAGCATTCCCTGAACTACATTCAGAAGCTTCTTGTCCTTGTCGCTGAATTTTCTTCCTGCCTGCTCCGCACTGTATTTCCTTCTCATCAGGGTATTTACTATTGCCGCTATGTCCTTGCGGTTTCCTGTCTTTACAGTTTCAGCATATATCTGATTTCTTTCGTTGTTTATCTCTATCCAGCTTCTGCCAGGCTTCCTGAAGGAATCGATTATCTTCTCAGCCTCATCCTCCTCAATGAGCTCAAGCATCGTTACGCTCTGATTATCCACAGGTATGCTTATTGTAAGCTTCCTGTCCGCTATCGGATGAAGCACATAATAGTCCTTCTCCACTCCCTGAAACTTGTTGCTGCAAATGTCATCCACAAGGCAAATGCCATGGGATGAATAAATCATCATATCTCCCTTATTGAACATTACTCTTCCCTCACTTCATATTGTCAACCTGGTTGACTATAATCATCTTACACCAAAATGGTGAAATTGTCAATTTGGTTGACAATCATCCCCTGCTACAGTATATTTGTGTTGTAAAACGATTGGAGTGAGATAATTGAAGCCAATACTGGAAAATCTGGACCTTATAGACCTTATAAGCGAACGTCACCTTCTTCTCCGTAAAATCACAGAAAAGACGTGGAATGACAGAAGCGAAATCAGCATATCCAATTCTGAGTGGTTCATAATAGCCAGGATCTATGGAATCAGGCCTACCCTGGCGCAAGTGTCAAAGAGCGTTGACATTTCAAGGCAGGCGACTCATAAGCTTGTCAGAGGATTGGAATCCCGGGGACTTGTGATAATTGAGGACTCAACAGAAAACAACAAGGATAAATGCATCAGAATGACTCCCTTAGGTGAGGAATGCTATGAAAAGAACCTTGCACTCAAGGCTGAACTGATTGACAGGATAGCAGACCATATTGGCAGCGACAAGGTTTCGCTTCTCAAAGAGATCCTAATGACAGACTGGGGAATATAGCAAACGGGCCAGGAAAGCGTGTTTAACTCACATCATGTCCTGGCTCAGTCTTTATAGATTCATCAGCATAGAATGGACAAATGAATGACTTTCCTGAATTTATTGACCTTCCATCATTTATCCTGAATTACCTGAGTTCAGGTCTGAATATCTCCAGGAGCCTGAATACCTTGTCCTCATACTCATATTTGAATATGGTGCAGTTTGGCCACCCCTTCTTCCGTTCCTCCGTTGTATCCTGCCAGTGGGACAGGAAATGAAGACATGCTCCTGCGTGTGATACGGCAAGGACAACGTTGTGGTCATCCTTCTCCATTATTTCGGTGCACGTCTTTACCATACGTTCACGAACCTCATCTCTGGCCTCTCCGCCGTAAGCGACAAAGAATGTTCCGAATACGACCTTATCCTTCGGATTCAGGTCTTCGCTCTCACCTTCGAATGTTCCGAAGTTCATTTCCTTCAGTCCCTTGAGCCTTGTGTATGGCATGCTGTTGCCAGTCACAATCTCCAGAGTGTCGCAGCATCTCTCTGAGGTTGAGCTATAGGCATGGTCGAAGGTGACCCCGCTGAAATATTCAGAAGCGATTTTTGCCTGCCTTATTCCAAGCTCAGTCAGTGGAGAATCACAGAATCCCTGTATTTTCCTGCGGACATTGAAAAGTGTCTGCCCATGCCTCATTATATAGAACGTCTTCTTCATACCTGATCACAATCCTTTGAATATTTATATCCGAATCGCATGTTTATAATGAACTCTATTTGGATTTTCAGATTATAAGTGGCAGCGATTCATAAACTTTAACTAACATATCAGATGACCCTGAATTCCTTCCACTTTCCGCTTTTGAGCCGGTAGCCGAAAAAGAAGGCCCTTGCCACCCAGTCAATGCACATGGCTATCCAGACTCCAAGAACTCCAAGGTTAAATACGACACCGAGGATATACGAGAATACCAGCCTGAAAAGTATCATGCTTCCAATGGAAACGACCATCGTATAACGCACATCTCCAGATGCTCGCAAGGCATTGGAGAGTGTAAATGAGACTGGCCATATGAGTATGGACATGGGATTATGGACAAGTATGAGGCTATAGGTGATTCTGATGGCTTCATCAGACACGGTATACAGCCTTAGCAGAATAGGCAGGAATATGAGTATTGCCATGCCCATGGCTGCATTACCAATATATGTTATCTTCATCAGCTTCTTCAGATACCTTTCAGCTTCTGCGTAGTCTCCAGACCCTACACATTGTCCTATGACAGTTACAATTGCAAGGTTCATGGCAAGCGCAAAGCTTATGGACAGCATCGCAAGGCTGTTTCCAACGCCGTTGGCGGCGATCTGGGCAGTGCCGAACAATGCGATTATGCTTACAAGGAGCACCTTGCCCAGCTGGAACAGTCCGTTTTCTATACCGTTCGGAATAGCTATACCAAGGATCCTTGCCGCCATCTCCCTGTTCCATTTGAACACTCCGGCAAGCTCAACATGGACCTCATTTGTCTTGTTCTGCACCTTGACTATCATGATGGCAGCTGCAAGCATTCTGGAAAGAAGAGCTGATATTCCGACTCCCATGACTCCGGTCCTGAATATGAATATTCCTGCCGATATTCCTATGACATTCATCACATTCATAACTATCGACACTCCCATGGTAATATGTGACTTCCCCATTGACCTGAACAGGGCCGCACAGGAGTTGTAGACTGCAAGGAACGGATATGAGAGTCCTGATAATAGGAAGTAGACTACTGCTGCGTCCATTACTTCAGGCTCAACCTTGCCGAAAAGGAGCATCAGGACAGGCTTGTGGAAAATCACCACCAGAAGCAGGAAAAACACCGAAATCATTGAAGTTGTCAGTATAAGCTGGTTAGATGCTTTTCTGGCATGCTCCATATCCTTGTTGCCAATGTATTGGGACACGACCACTGCTCCGCCGGTAGCAAGGGCAGCCAGCACATTGATAAGAAGGAAGTTGATCATCTCGACTATGGATACTCCTGACACTGCAGCCTCACCGGCATAGGATACCATCATTGTGGCAATCATGCTTACACCTATGATGAGCAGTTGCTCCATGAACAGGGGTATTATCAGTTTCCTGAGAGAGCTATCTGTAAACATACGGGCCTCGTCTTTCACTGCTCGCGGCATCAACTTCTGGGTAGGATTTCTCCTCATCAGACCCTGACTTCTCCGGATAGTATTTTCTTGTAATCCTCATAATTTCTCTTTAGAAGCTCCGGTGTATCAAGTCCATACGGACATCTTGAACTGCACTGTCCGCATTCGAGGCAATCATCTATTTTCCTCATCATCTCCTGTGACTGGTCTGAAAGCCATTTGTCCGAAGGAGACCTTCTTAGAAGAAGTGACATCCTTGCACATGTATTGATTTCTATTTCAACCGGACAAGGCATGCAATATCCGCATCCTCTGCAGAATGCGCCTGTAAGCTCCTTCCTGTCATTTTCAATTATCTCGTCAAGTTCAGCCGAAGCCATTGGCGGATTCACCACATAGCTCAAAAACTCATCAAGCTCAGTCTCACGCTGAATACCCCAAATTGGAAGGACATTGTCGTACCTCGACATGAAAGAGTAGGCAGCCCTGGAGTTGTTTATCAGACCTCCTGCCAGAGCCTTCATTGCTATGAAGCCCATGTCCGCCTTTTTGCACTTCTCCACCAGCTCCATGTCCTTCTCCGAGGACAGGTAGCTGAAAGGAAACTGAAGTGTCTCATATAGCCCTGAATCTATGCACTCATGTGCAACGTCCAGCTGGTGGTTTGTGACCCCTATATGCCTTATCTTTCCCTGTCCTTTAGCTTCAAGCATGCATTCGTACATTCCGGTGCCGTCACCAGGCTTGTAGCAGACTTTAGGCCAGTGGAACTGGTAAAGGTCGATGCAGTCTGTCCTGAGATTAGCCAGCGACTTCTCAAGGTCCTTCCAGAATGCCTCTGGAGTTTTTGCATGGGTCTTTGTGGCGATGAATACCTTATCCCTCATACCCTCAAAGGCAAGCCCCAGCTTTTCCTCGCTATCTGAATACCCTCGTGCGGAATCAAAGAACCTTATGCCTCCGTCGTATGCCTTCCTGAGAAGTCCTACTGCCGTTTCTTTGCTTACCCTCTGTATGGGCAGAGCTCCAAATCCGTTCTTCTCAACTGTGATTCCCGTTTTTCCCAATCTAACTGTTCCCATTCCCAATCCCCCTCTTATCTTTTGTCAGATGGACCTTCCCATCCCATACGCCTCATCATATGCGCTGCTTGCCTTTACGTCACCCTTATTCCAGGAGCCGATACCATAGACAATACCCTTTTCAACAGCACCTTCCAGGCAGTATGTGAAGCCCCTGAAGCCTTCTATGGTCCTCTCCATTGTACTTATGTCGTCATCTGCAGCAGTCACCATGAAATAGAACTCCTTGTCCTTAATCTCAAGATATCTCGAATAAGTCCTGTCTATGAGATTCTTCATCTGGGCATTCATATTGTAGAAATAGACCGGAGTAGCCATGGCTATTACATCATAAGCCATCATCTTCTGGAGAATATCCTCCATGTCGTCCTTTCTTATGCACTGTCCTCCGTTCCTCTTGCAGGAATCGCACGCCAGGCAGTTTCCGATGTTCTTCTCCCTCAGGTAGATCGTTTCAGTCTCATTCCCTGACTCGACTGCACCCTCAGCGAACCTTTCGCACAAGATATCTGTATTCCCTGATTTCCTTGGACTCGATGATATGATCAGAACCTTCTTACCCATATTCCCCTCCAATTATCTTAGCACTTATTTACGATATCATGCTTTTCCCTATATTATATATCATTCTCCACCTCAAATTATCATCAAATTATCATTTTCAAAATATGATTCTTGAATAGTTGAAAATCTTAAAGTGAAAATTATATTCAGCTTACAGTATGGTTTCAAGCTGCAGCCTGAAGCCAGCTCCAGGTCAGGCAGGATATTCAAGGTAAAAATATAATCACCTTCGGATCAATTTTATCCGAAGGTGATTATTCATTGTTTTATCTTTTCAGTACTCTTCAGGTCTGCTGCTGCGAATTGCCGTATTTCGATTCCACATACTTCCTGAAGTTGTCCATTATTGCCTGCCAGCCGGCTTTCTGATACTCCGGCGGAAAGGTATGCTCAGCGTCAAATGTCTCAACGATACTTACGCCGCCATCCTCATCCCTGAAGGTTATCCTGACCTTCCTGCCATCATCCATAGTGTAGGCAATGAGACTAAGTGGGATGACTTCATCATACTTACCACCAAAGTCGAAACCTGTGCTTCCATCCCTCGCTTCCATCCTGGAGACGAAGCTTCCGCCTGTCCTCAGGTCATTCTCGGCATGCGGTGTGAACCAGTCATCCGAAGCGTTGTTCCAATTTACTATATGCACTGGCTCAGTCCAGCATTCCCAGACCTTATCCAGAGATGCCGCTACCTTTGTTTCTACCGTAATGCTGATATTCTTTTCAGTTTCCATAGATACTACCTCCATGAAGTGATGTTAACCGGAATTTATGTACCACAAAAGACAAGCCTATTAAATTTCTGTAATGTTTAGTTTTTTGTCAATCCCTCACATTTCATTATGCCTGATTTCCTCTTCCAGCTACAGGTTCACAGCATCCTTGAGCAACCCCTCCATATCAGCTATAAATCTCATGGCTTCATCTTGCAGTCTGGTGCGCAGTGATTCCATGTCACTAAAGTCCGGATCTTCAGCGATTGTCTTTGAGATTATTGAATCTATCCCTGGAGCAGCTTCAGAAAGCTTGCAGCCTGTCAGGTCCCTGCCTTTGAGCAGTCTTAGAAAATCGGACTGCACCTGCCTGTTGGCGCCTGATAGCCAGACTTCGAAGCTATTCAACTCGTGAAGATATACCAAGGCTACCTTAAGCCTTTGTTTTTTCAAGGTTTCAGGAGTGATCGTGAAGAAAGTCATATCCATATAACCTTGGTAAAGCGCTCCGGCAGCCATCTCAGTATGTCCTTCAGCCAGATGTGTCCTTATCCCTGACATGAATTCCATTATTCCCCTGTATGCATCCTGAAGGTATCCCTTCTTCAGCTCATCGTTATACCTTTTTATCTTTTCATTCAGATTATCCATTTTCTCCTCCTTTTCCTCATCTTAAAAAGGACTATCTTTCATCTCTAGGATATCACAAATATTATCCCAGTTAATATCACTTAATCGGCACCACCAGCTACGACAAGTTGTAGCTGCAAAAAATACGCCTGAAGGTCAGAGTTTGTTCTGACCTCAGGCGTACCTGCTATTTCATGATCTTTACTATCTGATTCGTGAACTCAACCGGATCCTCAAGGGGAAGTCCCTCAATCAGCCGTGCCTGGTTGTATAGCAGGCTGGTATAGAGGTTGAACTTTTCCTTGTCCTCCGAGAAGGCCTTCTTCAGGCTTTCGAACACCTCGTGGTGAGTATTGATCTCAAGCACCTTGTCTGCGTTTATTCCTTCTGAGTTTGGCATTGCGTTTAGTATCTTTTCCATCTCAATGCTCAGCTCACCATCGCTGGCGAGGCATACAGGATGGTTCTTGAGTCTCCTTGAAGCCCTTACCTTTGTTACCTTGTCTCCCAGGCTGACCTTCATGCTGCTGAAAAGTTCGTCGTTTGTCTTGTTTTCTGCTGAGTCCTCTGCCTTCTGGTCCTCTGTATCTATGCCAAGGTCTCCGCCTGATACGTTCCTGAATTCCTTCTCGCCATACTTCATCAGCATCCTTATGGCAAATTCATCCACATCGTCGGTGAAGTAAAGTATCTCATAGCCATTATCGGAAACCATCTCAGTCTGCGGCATCCTGTCGATCTTCTCAGGTGTCTCTCCGGTAGCGTAGTATATGTACTTCTGTGATTCAGGCATACGGCCGACATACTCGGCCAAGGTTACAAGCTTCTTTTCCTTATTGGAGCTGAACATGATGAGGTCCTGAAGGTCCTCCTTGTTTACACCGTAGTCGCTGTAAAGACCGTACTTCAGCTGCCTTCCGAACTCCTTGAAGAACTTCTCGTACTTCTCCCTGTCGTCCTTCTGCATCGAGACCAGCTCATTCTTTATCTTGTTCTTTATGCTCTTGGCGATCAGCTTGAGCTGCCTGTCATGCTGAAGCATCTCCCTTGATATGTTCAGGGATAGGTCCTCTGAGTCCACCATGCCCTTTACGAAGCTGAAGTGGTCTGGCAGAAGGTCAGGACACCTGTTCATGATCATGACTCCGTTGGAATACAGCTCAAGCCCCTTCTCGTATTCTCTGGTGTAATAATCGAAGGGCATGCTCTCAGGAATGAACATGATCGTATTGAAGCTTACTGTTCCCGATGCGCTCATGTGGATGTGCTTAAGAGGCTTGTCAAAGCCATAGTGCTTCTCGGAGTAGAAGTTTTCATAATCTTCAGGTGTCAGCTCATTCTTGTTCTTTCTCCATATCGGAACCATGCTGTTAACAGTCTGGAGCTCAGAATAGCTTTCACGGTCTGTTTCGGAACCTTCCTTCAACCTTGTTCGAGTTACTTCAAGCTTTATCGGGTATCTTATGAAGTCAGAATACTTCTTTATGAGAGACCTCAGCCTGTAGTCCTCAAGATACTCGTCGTAGTTCTCATCTTCAGTACTCTGCTTTATCTCAAGGCAGATCTCAGTGCCATGTGCATCCTTTTCTGCTGGCTCCACAGTGTATCCTTCAGCTCCGTCTGATTCCCATTTCCATGCGCTGTCAGAGCCAACTGCCCTGCTGATGACAGTAACCTTGTCAGCCACCATGAACGCTGAGTAGAATCCCACTCCGAACTGGCCTATGATGTCATAGCCGTCCTTCAGCTCGTTCTCCTTCTTGAATGAAAGAGATCCGCTCTTTGCGATGACTCCCAGGTTTTCTTCAAGCTCCTCCTTAGTCATTCCTATTCCGGTATCCCTTATCTTCAGGATACGTTTTTCCTTGTCAGGGATGATTTCGATATAGTAGTCATCCTTGTTGAACTTTATGGAATCATCCGTAAGTGCCTTGTAGTACATCTTGTCAATTGCATCGCTGGCATTTGAAATGAGCTCCCTTATGAATATCTCGCGATG
>DIWI01000047.1 GCA_002428415.1 Clostridiaceae bacterium UBA6110 | reverse complement strand
CCTCACATCCTTCCTATATTTTCTCTGCAGCTTTCAGGCCAGGCCTAGAAAGTCACCGCGTTGAGAAGTATTAGGGATATGACGAATGAAAGAAGTGCATATGTCTCAACCATTACGGCGTATATTATACCCTTTGTGGAGTGCTCTTCGTTCTTTGCAAGTATTGCAAGTCCTGCAGCAGCTGTTCTTCCCTGTGCAATAGCTGAAATCCAGCCTACAAGTCCTACTGGAAGGCATGCCATGAATATGTACATTCCCTGCTGAAGAGTAAGGCCTGCATCAAGCTGTCCGAGCGCCATAAGTCCAATAACGAATCCATAGAGGCCCTGGGTACCTGGAAGAAGCTGAAGCACAAGGGATTTACCGAACTTCTGTGGCTCTTCTACTATAAGTCCTGTTGCCGCCTCACCAACGAGTCCGACACCCTTAGCTGAACCGAAACCTGAGAATATTACCGCACATGCTATACCGAGTATTGCAAAAACAACGCCACCATTATCAATCAAGAACTGTGAAAAAGTCATTTACATTTCCTCCTAACTACTTTAAATTGATGTATTTTGAAGCATTTTGAAATAAATTGAAGGGCTTTCCGCCACCTGAATAGAATTTGCCGAAGAATTCAACATAGGTCAGCCTTGAAGTATGTACATAAGCGCCGAGCAGACTCAGGAATATGTTGAATGCCTGTCCGCCCACGAACAGCACAACTCCAAAGAGTATTCCGATTATTCCCATTCCTGAAAGCATCCCTATCATCATGTTAATCGCTGATGCTATGAAGCCTCCTGAAAGTCCGAGCGCCATTAGCCTTGAATAGGAAACGAAGTCCCCTACGTAGCTTGATATTCCATACAGACTGTAGAGTCCGCCTGCAGCCTTTCCGACTACTGTCTCAGCTGACCTTCCGCCTGTAACGACAATTCCGCCCATTCCGATAATCATGACGACCATTGAAATGGTCTTGACTGCCGGTGGCAGGTCAAGGAACATTGGAAGCAGGAAGCCTATGGCACCGATAAGGGCCATATACCAGAAGCCTGCATCAAACAGTGCCCCGATCGGGTCTCCAGCCCTTACATAAAGGAAAGCCTTTACGCCTAGAGCAAAGAATACATGGACAAGACCGAATATGATCGACATTATGAGTATCATCATATAGTCCTTTGCAGGATCGATGAGTCCCGGTATCTTGATTATCCCTCCGAAGAAGGATCCGTAAATGGCACCCCAGAACATTGTGGGTATGCTCAGGTAGAAGAAGAACCTTATGAACTTCTCGGTACTTTCCGCGAGGTTCGCAATCTTGAGGATTACGGCTGTTCCTATAAGCAATATGGCACCATATCCTACATCCGCAACCATCATTCCGAAGAAGAACAGGTAGAACGGAGCGAGAAGAGGTGTCGGGTCTATTTCATTGTACTGAGGCAGCGCATACATCGCTGTAAGCGACTCGAAGGTCTGGTTAAGCTTGTTGTTCTTCAGAAGTATAGGTATGTCACTTTCATCTTTAGCTTCCTTGACATCCAGATAGTAGGCGTTCTTCTGGGACGCCTCCACAGCCTTCCTGAAGTCACCTGCCATTTCCGTGGGGATATAGCCTCTGATCACATTAACGCTGTCTGTCCTCAGGAAGTTCTCCGAAGCATGGAGTCTTACTTTCTTGTTCATCAGATACTCGTAGTATACTTCAAGGTCAGGCAGATGGACCGCCATTTCCTTTATCTCAGCCTTTACGGCTTCCCTTTCCGACTTAAGGACACTGAGCCTCTCGGCTAACTTGTGCATTTCCTTGTCGGGTTCCTCATCCCCAGATATTTTGATACTTGAGAAACTGTTGTTCCTGAGTACCTCGTTGACTGCATCCTTCTCTTCCTTTGATGATATTGCAAGAAGATAGGATTCGTCCTTGCCTTCGCTGATCACCTCATAGTAGGTGTAGTCGAAAGGCAAAAGTTCATTCATCAGCTTATCCTTCAGTTTCTTCGGGACTGTTCCTGTGAAAACTTCACTCTGGCTAAAGCCTTTCATCGAACTTACCGGATACCCGAGTGTCACCCAGGGCTTCAGTTCGTCGGATGCAGCGTTCAGCCTCATCTCCTCCTGGTTCAGGCTCTCGACCTTTCCCATCCTGTCCTTCAGACTCTCGAAAACAGGCCTGTAGTCATATGCACCTGCTGTTTCTTCAAGTCCTTCCAGTGTGAAGTTCGTCTTGCCTTTGATCATCGCCTTAAATCCGGTCTCCCTCGAGTCATTCTTAGACAGTATCTCGAGTGCGTACTTTATGTTGGCGATATCCTGGTCCACTTCAGTAATTCCCTCGGGAACGATTACGTCACGCAATCCCTCTCCCTTAAGAACCTCATCATTGGCCAGGTCAGAAAAGTGCACATATCCGAACTTCTGCAGTTCATGCAGGAGGTCGTCCCTTTCAGAATCGAAGGCAAACAAGCTGAATGAGCTCATTTTAACTATCGCCATTTGTCTTCACGATCCTCTCGATAATGATGTTCACCGCATCCTTTAGCTTGTCATCGCCGAGCGATGCGATATCCTTTGCAGTCTGCAGGCCTTTTTCAATAGCCGGCTTTGCAATTGCCTCCCCCTCTCTGACAGCAGAGGCCTTCAATTCTTCAGCTTGTTTTTCAGCCTTTTCGAGGATTTCTCTATATGACCTCTCTGCCGAAATTTCAGCTTCTCGTTTTGAATCTCTAGCCTTCTGTCCAGCTTCGAGCAGTATGTCCTTCGCTCTCTCTTCTGCTGCTTTTACAGCTTCGATCGCTTCTTTCGCCACTTTCTCACCACCTTTAAAGAAGAATAAGTACCACTTAATATGATATAAATTACCGCATAGACATTATCTTATACCATGTCCGTCCGATTTTCAATTGTTATTGTTGTAACAATGTGATAATTTTACCGTACGTTCGACCTTTCTCGAACAATATGGCAACCGGACCCTGATTTCTTTCGTTTTTTGACAAGTGCGAAACGATATCATTTTCAAACCATTCTACGTGTCCCTCCACACCTCCTTCCCTTTTAAGCCTTCTCCTGATATCGTTCGTGTCCTTATTGATCCTTTCCAGAAAATCGGGGATACCCTGCCTTCTGTTCCAGAGGAGAAAATCATACTTCACCAGGTCCCTCATGAGCCCCGCCTCGAATCCGTCTTTTCTCTCCAGCTCCCTGACTGAGTACTTGAGGAATATCCTGTAGTAATCATCGGATGCAGGTGACCGGACCCTGTACCCTTCATTGTCAAGTGCTTTACCCAGACCTTCAAAGAAGAGAAGCGGATTCTCATGGAAGCCAATGGCATATTTCAAAGAATTCGCGAATTTGCCCGTATTGTGGTATTTGTCAAGAGCCTTCTCAGTGGACTTAAGCCGCTCCATATCAGTTCTTGCCATTGTTCCGGTGCTTATGACCTGATAAGGAGGGAATGGGCTGTATACAATATCCCACCTTTTCGTTTCCTTCTCCATGGGAGTTCCTTTTATTATCTTCAGGAAACCCAGCTGCAGAACATCCGGTCCTAAGGAATATATCTCATTGAAGCTCCTGTTGAAGGATTCCATGTCATCCATGGGGAGTCCTGCAATCAGGTCAAGATGATGGTGAATATTTCCAAGGGAAAGGATTTTCCTGAGACCTTCCATTGATCCTGATGAAAACCTCCTTATCATCCTGAGCACTCTTTCATCTGTACTCTGCACACCTGTCTCAAACTGCATCCTTCCGGGAGGAGAATCCTTCAGAATCTCCATCTGACTGGCATCCACCATTGAAGGCGACATCTCGAAATGAAATACCGCATTGGTTTCCAGAGCGATTATCCTCCTGAATATCTCAGCTGCGTCAGGGTGAGCATTGAATGTCCTGTCCATGAATTTAACAAGCCTTGCACCAAGTCCCAGGAGCTTCTCCACATCTGCCATTACATCATCAGCTGACCTGAACCTCAGGTCCTTCTCAGCAGACGACAGGCAGTATGAGCAGCTGTAGGGGCATCCTCTGGAAGCCTCGATGCATGCTATCCTGTCTTTCAGGTCTTCATCAAATGAATATGGGAATACAAGCCTTGAAAGGTCCATCTTGTTTCTTGCTGGAAACCTTACAGGAATTCCATTCCGCATAGCTGCAAGACCTCTGATTTCATCATTATCTTCGAGGCTGAAGAAACCAGTGGCCTCCATGTTCATTATGCATTTTTCCATCAGTTCGCGGTAAGTCTCCTCACCTTCGCCTGTTATGATGTAGTCCCCGGAGAGACTCAGCAGGCTTTCTTCAGCATTCCAGCTCACCTCGGGTCCTCCGAACAGAAGCCGGATATCCGGTCTTGCGATCCTTAGAAGTCGAGAGAGCCTGCCTACTTCATCCACATTCCATATATAGGTGGAAAATCCTACCATCTGAGGCTCTTCGTCCAGTATGTCGTCAAGCATGTCCATCAGGGGACTTTGGATTGTATATTCCATTATCCTGCAATCATATTTCAAGTCCTTCGTGTATTCCTTCATGTACCTCAGAGCGATGTTGGTATGAATGAACCTGGAGTCTATGGATACAAGGATAACCTTCGGCCTAGTTAGCATAGTAAAGCTCGTAGAAATCAAGGAGAAGCCCTGCGGTTGTCCTCTGCGCCTCAGCCAGCAGCCTCGTGGACAGTTCATAGTAGAGCCTCTCCCTGTCCTCTTCCCTGCTGAACTGCTCTACGGCCCTGTTCGCTGACTTCGCGTTTTCCCTGATGTATTCATCGAATTCACTGAATCGTTTTACTCCGTCAGATACGGAATAATCTATCTCCTCGAATATCTTGTTCTTTATCCAGGTCTCATAGGATTTGTGGCTGTCAAGCAGCTTGTTGTTGACATGCTGAGGTACCGTCATATCCTGGGAAAGGTGGCACACCGCCCCCAGGTAAAACACCGACTTATGTGTGTTGCTCCTGCTCAGGTAGAATAGACTCTTGTCCCTGTATTTCTTTGCCTCACTTAGCGCATCCGAAAAGCCGTACAATCCCTTCTGCATCTTGTTATGGTAGAAGTGGTTTATCGACTTGAAATCCTGGTCAGCCCAGGTAGCCCCTTCGTTAAGGGGCTTAATGAACGACTTGAAGAAATGGGCTGCATCAAAGTGCCCCTCATTCTCCAGTATCTGAACAGCCTGTATATTAATGAACCTGTGCACCATGCACGGGGTCTTGAAAGCCATTTTCTTCAGAGGATTGGCCGCTACCATGACGCCGGTCAGGACCTTTCCATATGTGTATTCGACAGCGCCCTTAGGCTTCTTGTCTATCGCACCCTCCATCTGGGATCAGCTCCTTGATGTTAATGATTACATTATACTCCTTTGCGGAGTTTTTTTTGCAAATCTTGCGTCAATTCACTGTAAATGCGCTCATATATTGAACAATCAATAATAATACCGTTTACAATTTCTAAATCATCAATTTATTAAAATATATATTCTCTATTCGATAAGTTATGGCTCTTAAGCATGCCAAAATGCTAAAAATAAACCTCACCAAATTCCCTTGCCAACACATTCTGCACTTGGTGGTACAATGAAACTAATACCATCTAGGAGGAATGAAATGAAAGACCCAAGGATATCAAAACTTGCATGGAATCTCATAAACTACTCAACAAGGCTCAAGGAAGGCGAAAAGGTCCTTATCGAGTGCACCGGACTGGAGCATGAGCTTGTATCTGCAATAGTGGAGGAGGCTTACAAGGTGAAGGCTCTTCCATTTGTCACAATAAAGGATGCGAGGGTCCAGAGGTCACTGCTTATGGGTGCTGTAAAGGAACAGCTGGACCTCATGGCAAAGTATGAATCCGCGAGGATGGAGGATATGGACGCCTACATAGGCATACGGTCAGGCATGAACATCAGCGAGACCTCTGATGTCCCGTCTGAAAAGATGGACCTTTACTCGAAGCACTTCATGCATCCAGTCCATTTCGACATCAGGGTGAACAGGACGAAATGGACAGTACTCAGATACCCTTCTCCATCTATGGCTCAGGCGGCAGGAAAGTCCACTGAAGCCTTCGAGGATTTCTATTTCGATGTATGCAACCTCGATTATTCGAAAATGTCAGAAGCCATGGACAGTCTCGTTACACTGATGGAGAAGACGGACAGGGTAAGGCTCGTTGCGAAGGACACCGACATCTCTTTCAGCATCAAGGGCATTCCTGTAATAAAGTGTGCTGGTGAGATGAACATTCCCGATGGAGAGGTTTATACAGCTCCTGTGAAGGATTCAGTGAACGGAGTCATATCCTACAACGCGCCGTCACTTTACCAGGGCTTCACCTATGAGAACATCAGGCTGGAATTCAAGGACGGTAAAATTGTTTCTGCTTCATCAAATGATACTGACAGGATAAACAAGGTATTCGATACCGATGAAGGGGCAAGGTACGTAGGAGAGTTCGCAATCGGAGTGAATCCATACATACTCACCCCGATGAAGGATACCCTCTTCGACGAAAAGATTGCCGGCTCGATCCATTTCACCCCCGGCAACAGCTACGAGGATGCAGACAATACCAACAGGTCAGCTGTGCACTGGGACCTTGTCCTCATACAGAGACCGGAATACGGTGGCGGGGAGATTTGGTTTGATGACGTACTGATAAGGAAGGACGGACTATTCGTCCACGAGGACCTTCTTAAGCTCAATCCAGAGAACCTGGTTTAATTTAAAGCCTGAAGGGTTTCTGAAAGAAGAAGCAGCTTAAGGAATTTGTTCCTGCAGCAATTGGAAAACAATTTCCAAAGAAAAAAATGAAATGCCCATATGGAAAGAGGGACCCTCTGCGGCAGCCGCAGAAGGTCCCTCTTCCGTATCAGGTCAGATTCAAAATTTCAATTCGGGAATCTTGAAATAACAGATTCAAGATATTTAGAGCTGGTAAATCCACTAGGATCTTTTTCCTGACCTAAGTCTCGATTCCGCTTCATTCCTCTTCAGGATTTTCCCTGACAGATGATATATGGCGATACCTGCTGCAGCTGCTCCGATGGTTCCGAATATAAGGTCCCACATGGTGTCGGAGAGGCTCCCATGCTGGGAATCAGCCCCCAGGAAGTCGACGCCGAACTCATAGATTTCCCAGAAGGTGCTGAGGCTGACTGAGAAGAAGAATGCATAGAGGGCTTTGGCTCTCTTTGCTGTCTTATCATCCAGCTTCACTCCGTCCTTTGCAAGATACACAAGACAGGCCCCGGTCACCAGGTGGACCAGACTGTCGTACCATGGCAGCAGAGTATAAAGGTCCAGGATCACTCCAAACAGCGTAGCCATTATGAACCACCCTGTGACTATCAGCCTCGTCGTAAGCTTTGCCTTTCCCCTGCCAGAAACCAGAAGGAGGAACAGCATTATAGCTGCTGCCGACATGACAGACTGGGCTGACTTTTCTGATGTATCTCCAATCGAATGAAAATAAAAGGCGCAGGAGATGAATAGAAGCGCCACTGCTGTTTCAGGTAATAATGGCTTCCTTCTCATTTCTGCACCTTCCCTCATTTATTTCATCCTGTTCCGTATGCCTTCTGGAATCATCCTGAGCAGCCTA
Organism: Clostridiaceae bacterium UBA6110; assembly: GCA_002428415.1. Taxonomy (GTDB): domain Bacteria; phylum Bacillota; class Clostridia; order Clostridiales; family Clostridiaceae; genus Youngiibacter. The sequence goes on along the minus strand of DIWI01000047.1, from coordinate 8,546 downwards.
GGGCTTATCTCACTGATTTCATCCTTCTTCAATCCTCCGATAAGGAGAAGGGCTGTGAAGTATACTGCCATGCCTATTCCTATATTTGCAAGGGTAAGTATGCTCGTAATGGCATACCCGGCTCCAAACCTTGTGAACAGCATGTTTGTCAGATATAGGACCCCTCCCATTGCAGCAGAAGCTGCGAGAGGTCTCAGTGACTCCCTTAGAAGATTCATTCTTATGCCCAGTCCTCTGGTTATAAGGATATTGTTGATCATAAATGGAATGATGTAGTTCAGGTACATCGAGAGCACCGCTCCCATGATGTTGACCTCAGGTATGACAACGAAGTAGGAGTTTGAAATAAGCTTAACAGCTATTCCTGCAGAAAGAGTCATTATTCCCCAGTAGAATCTGCCGAAGCTCTGGAATATTACGTTCTGGACCATCACAAATCCCAGAAACACAACTACAAAGGCTCCGTACTTCAACAGTACCGCTCCTGCCCTTCCGGGATAGAGCAGTGCATATACGGGATCCGCAAGTACCATGAGCCCGAAGGCCGAAGGCATCGCAATCATGAATACGGTCTTTACGGCAAACCTTATCTTCCGCTCCACATCCTCGTCATCCTCAAGTGCCCTTGCCCTTGATATTCCGGGAAGCAGCACCGCTGTCAGCGCAACTATTATGGTGTTCGGTGTGTATATAAGCGTCTTGTACCTTGACAGCTGGCTGAATGCAGTCTTGGCCGCAGTGAAATCAAGGCCCGCTGTATAAAGGGCGTTGTTAACTATGAACATGTCTATGAAACCGCCAAGGTTCTGGATTCCTGCCGACATGGTTATCGGGAAGCCGTAATTGAAGAGCTTCATCAGAAGTTCCTTGTTGGTATGCCTGTATGCCTCCGGGTCCTGCATGGACCTCTTCACCTTGTGCAGCCTTCCCTTGTAGTACTCCCTGATCAGAAGGATCACTGCAACCAGAGCTCCAATGCTCGTTCCCAGCGTACCGCCTGCAACTCCATAATCAATCGAAATCTTCATGAGAGCCCATGCGGCTCCAAGCGATACTATGACATTTACCAGCTGCTCTATGATCTTTGAGATCGCATTGCTGGCAATGTAGCTTCTTCCGAGGAAATAGCCCCTGTATGCCGAAAGTATGCCTGTTATTAACACCGTCGGGGACAATGCCCTTATGGCTGTGACTGCCTGGGGGCTCTTGGATGCGGTTGCAATAAGTGGCGCCATTGCGAAAAGCAGGATTGAAGCCAGCAGTGAAAGGACTATTAGCACTGACCTTGCAAGACGGAATGCCCTTAAGGCATCCCTGTAGTTGCCTTTGGCTGTCAGCTCTGAAATCAGCTTTGCTATTCCTCTCTGGATTCCCTCGTTCGTCAGGACATATATGAATGTGAATGCGTCATATGACACAACGTATATGCCGTGGCCGACATCCCCAAGTATCCTGACCAGGAGGGGCACATAGACTACGGACATTATCTTTACGAGCATCTCCGCAACCGAAAGGTATGCGAATCCCTTGCTCGTTGACTGCTGCTTCATTGAGAAACCTCCATCACAGGTCGAATTTGAATACGTCGTTCCTTATCTTCTTGAATATCGGCGGAAGCTTTTCAACAATTACCTTGTTTTCCAGATACGACAGCTTTCCAGTGGCATTCCTGAAGGTCAGCTTGTAAGCATACAGGTACTGGTATGAAAGCGCGTACTTGTTGTTGAAGTAGTTGTTGGTCGTCTTGTCTCCGTACTTTGAGTCGCCAACTATAGGATTGCCAAGGAACGCAAGGTGCGCCCTCAGCTGATGGCTTCTTCCTGTCAAAAGCTCCAGCTCGACAAACGAGAACAGTCCGCTGGACCTCTCTGAAACGACCCTCATGGCAATCTCCTTGCGTGATGGTCCGTCAGTCATCGAAACCAGGCTGGTGTTGACATCCTCTCGCTTCTCTATGAATGCCCTGTATTCGCCGTCCTTTATCCTGCCCTTGACCAGTGCGACATACTTCTTCTCTATGTCCCTCTCCCTCATCATGGAGCTGAGCTCCTTGAGAGCTTCGAAATTCTTTCCATACATTACAAGGCCTGAGGTATTCCTGTCCAGCCTGTTTACCGGTGAAGGGGAGAATGTCTTCTCATCCTCTGGGCTGTACTCTCCCTTTTCCTTTAAATATGAAAGGACGTGGTCAGTAAGGGTAGGCTCATTGCTCCCCATATCCTTATGGACAAGTATTCCAGGCCATTTCTCGACTACAAGGAGATTATCATCCTCATAGGTGACCTTGAATTCGGCGTCCACCTGTATGAATTCCTTTTTGGTTTCAGGCGCTTTTGATTCAAGGTACTTTATCTCCAGTACATCCCCAAGGTTCAGCATGTCCTTTTCCTTGCCCCTTGCGCCGTTTACTCTTATGTCACCTTTTCTCATTGCTTTGTATATCGCGGAAAGCGGCACGTCCTTCAGGTATTTCCTGAGAAACTTATCCAGCCTCTGCCCTGCTTCATTGCTTCCTATCTCTATTCTCATATTTCTCCTTCGGGGATTAAGCTCCCTCTTATGGGAGCGCTAAGCTCCCTCTTATGGGAGCGTTAAGCTCCCTGTTATGGGAGCATCTTACTCCCGCATATCTTCCAGTACATTATATCATATAACAAATCTGCTTCTTTTTCTCTCTTTTCCATGAATTGTCCGCGGTGAATATATGTCAAGCTCATGCCTTGCACGGGTTATCCCAACATAGAATATCCTCCGCTCCTCCTCAAGGTCAGCGCCTGTAACAGCCTGGGGCATGATGCCCTCCACACAGTTGACGAGGAACACCTTGTCGAACTCAAGCCCTTTGACGCCATGGATTGTTGACAGGAGAAGCTTTGCAGAAGGGTCGCTTTCAGGCTCCTTCATGCTCTCCTCCAGGAAGGCGTTAAGCACCTTATGGTTTCCGGCAAGCTCTAGCATCTCCTCCAGGTCTCCGGAGAGCTCTTCAAGGTCTCTACCGGTCCTTTCTGAATAATCCTTCAGATAATCCTCATAACCAAGTACCTTGCCGATATACCTCACAAGGTCTCTCGGGGATTTCTTTGCCATGGGCTTCAGGTCGTGAATCAGGTCCTTCATCCTGCCTTTGGCGAAATCGCCCTTTTCACCGGACAGAAGAACTGTTTTGACATCCTCGCCGGAAGCCATTCTTCTAAGGTCATCCTTGGGTATGTACCTGTAGGGCTTGTTGGCAACCCGTGCGAAATGCCTGGGGTCTCCTGTTGCTGCATAGCGCATGTATTCAAGTATGTCCCTGGCCACCATTGTCCTGTAGAAGCTGTAGCCGTCCCTGCATCTGAAGGGTATGCTTTCGCGCCTCAGATGTTCCCTGATCCTTTCGCCTTCCTCATTGGTCCTGTAAAGTACGGCATAGGAACCGTATATATCCTTCATGACCTCATTGGATATGTCAGAAAGCATGCCCTCCTGGGAAGGCGGGAAGACCTTCCTTATTCTCGTCAGGTCTTTCCTGTCAGGAAGCAGCTCCTTATCGTTCCTTTCCCTGTTGAACCTTATTACCTCACCTGCGTAGTCTACTATTGTCCTTGAGCTCCTGTAGTTATATTTAAGGTACAGCTTGCTTCCTTTGAATCTTTCCTCAAAGTCCATCATTGCAGATGGGTCCGACCCTCTGAAGGCATATATGCACTGGTCCTCATCTCCTACGCAGAAGATGCTTCCATCTTCAGAAAGCTTCGCAAGGAGCTGAAGCTGGACCGGATCAAGGTCCTGGAACTCATCGACAAGAATGTGCGTGAATGTCCTCCGGATACTTGCCGTAAGCTCCTTGTCCTCAAGAAGTGACAGGAACCTCGTCTGAAGGTCATCGAAGTCCATGAGCCCTCGTTCCTTCTTGAATCCCTCGTACAAGTCCATGGCTTTTCTGAATACATCATCCCTTAAGGCCATCGCTTCCTTTTTTGATTCAGCGCCCTTGAATACAGCCATCCTGTATGCAGAAAAGTCCCTCATGAGATTATCAATGTCTTCCCTGGCAAGATTCAGGCTCCTCTGCATAAGAAGCTTCACCTCTTGCTCAGGTTTGCCGTAGACAAGCGAAACGTCTATTCCAAGGCTCCTCAGCATCCTGTAGGAGAATCCGTGAAGGGTTCCGAAAAACGGCTTCCTTTCGCCTTCGAACCTGGCTTTCAGCTCCTCTGCGGCAGCTTTGGAAAAGGTCAGAACTAAAATCCTTCCGGGTGCGATACCTGAATCCATGGTCAATCCAAGCCTTTCAAGGAGTACCGTGGTCTTTCCTGAACCTGGAGGGGCAACGACCAGGACCCTTCTCTGGTCTGTATTGCTTGCAATCTTCTGATATTCATCAAGTTCCATGGCTTCACCTCCAAATTTACCCATAGATTCCTATTTTACTCCATATGAGGAGATTTTCCCATTATTTTTTCCTGAAATATCTGCTGTATCTAAACACATGCGCGTATTGGGCTTTCCTGGACAACAAATTGCCCTTAAGGGCTTAAGTTATTTGTGAAAATTTGGTAATATGATAGATAGACGAAATAAATTTGAAATAGGTGATGTAATGGAAAGGGTAATAGACGTGAGGAACGGAAGAAACCTTACTATGCTTACAGACTTTTATGAGCTTACAATGGGAAACGGCTACATGAAGGAGGGTGTGTCAGATACCATAGCCTACTTCGACATGTTCTTCAGAAGGGTGCCTGACGAAGGCGGATACTGCATCATGGCGGGAGTTGACCAGCTCATGGAGTATCTGGAGAACCTCACCTTCTCAAAGGAAGACATAGAATATCTCAGGAAGAAGGGAATTTTCAGCGAAGAGTTCCTTTCATACCTTGAAAACTTCAAGTTCGAATGCGATGTCTGGGCTGTGCCGGAAGGCACTCCTGTATTTCCAAACGAGCCGCTGGTGATAGTCAGGGGGCCGATCATACAGGCTCAGTTTGTGGAGACAATGATCCTCCTTACCATAAACCACCAGACTCTCATAGCCACCAAGGCCAACAGGATAGTAAGGGCTGCAAAGGGAAGACCGGTTCTTGAGTTCGGCTCAAGACGAGCTCAGGGCTACGATGGAGCAATATACGGTTCAAGGGCTGCTATAGTCGGCGGATGCACATCCTCCTCCAACACCCTTGCGGAGATCATGTTCAACGTACCATCATCAGGAACCATGGCACACAGCTGGGTTCAGCTGTTCGACACCGAACTTGAAGCCTTCAGCAAGTGGGCCAATGCTTACCCGTCGAACTGCTCGCTGCTTATAGACACGTACAATGTCCTGAAATCAGGAGTTCCCAATGCGATCAGGGTATTTGACGAGATTGTCGTGCCGCAGGGCTTCAGGCCTCAATCCATAAGGATAGATTCAGGAGACATAACCTACCTTACAAAGGAAACCAGGAGGATGCTTGATGAGGCAGGCTACAGCGATGTAAAGATCATAGTTTCCAATTCCCTTGATGAGCACATCATAAGGGATGTCCTGAACCAGGGAGCCGAAATTGACGTGTTCGGAGTCGGAGAAAGGCTTATAACCGCAAAGTCCGAGCCTGTGTTCGGCGGTGTATACAAGCTTGTTGCAATTGAAAAGGACGGGAAGGTGGTCCCCAGGATAAAGATCAGCGAAAACCAGGAAAAGATCACAAATCCCCACTTCAAGAAGGTCTACAGGATATTTACGAAGAAGAACGACAAGGCCATTGCTGATGTCATATGCGAGCATGACGAGGTCATCGACGAGAATGTGCCTCTGACCATATTCGACCCGGTGTACACATGGAAGCAGAAGGTTGTGACAAACTTCTACGCAAGACCGCTTCATGTGCAGCTGTTCAAGCATGGGGAGCCGGTGTATGACAGCCCGACAGTCCTTGAGATCAGGGATTACTCCGCAAAGGAAACTGACAAGCTCTGGGCTGAAGTCCTGAGATTTGAGAATCCACACAACTACTATGTGGATCTTTCCCAGAAGCTTTGGGATACCAGGCAGGAGCTGCTTATCTCACACTCAAGGGAGTACATCTAGGATAAGCAGCCGTGGATATTTCTTCCACGGCTGCTGTTTTTGTGATAGAATGCATTTTGCACTAAAATGATTGGAGTCAAATGATATGGATATAAAGGTTTCTTTTTTGGTCAGGACGGCTATTATAGCCGCAATCTATGCAGTAATAACGATCCTCAACCCCTTCAGCTGGTACGGAATCCAGTTCAGGGTATCTGAAGTGCTTACGCTTCTGGTGTTCATCGACAGGAAATACATTCCGGGACTAGTGGCAGGCTGCTTTATAGCGAACCTTCCAAGTCCTCTCGGCATTGCGGACATCTTCTTCGGAACTACAGCTACCTTTATTGCGCTGCTTCTTATGGCAAGGTCAAAGAGCCTGTTCGGAGCTTCCCTCTGGCCCGCTATAGTGAACGGCCTCATCATCGGACTTGAGCTGAAGCTGGTGCTCGGTCTTCCCTTTTTCCTGTCTGCACTTCAGGTATTCGCAGGCGAATTCCTTGTCGTTTCTGTCGTCGGATACATTGTCTTCAAGACAATCCTGAAGGACAAGAACCTTGTGCGTGCGCTTAAATTCAGCTAGCCGAAAGGAGTTTTCATGAAGCTTGTCAGGCGTCTCAATCTCGGATTGTTCGGTAACAGCAGGAACATAAAGTACTACACACTCAACGGTATCCTGTTCACCATGGTCACAATATTCGCAAAGAGCTTCGCGGCAAAATTCCTCGACAGGCTTGGAGGGGCACCCATCCATTATTCGCTTCTTAACGCTTTGCCTGGATTTGTCGCCATATTCGTCACTATCCCAGGAATCGTAATGATACAAAGGTCAAAGAACAAGCGCAGGATAATGGAAGGCTTCTTCTACCTGAGCAGATCTTTCCCGCTGCTGCTGGCAGCAGTGCCATTACTTCCGGAAACTTCACGGCCTCTGGTATTCGTTCTGGTATACGGCCTTATGAATTTTCCAGAATCCATATCTGCTACAGCACTGCAGAGCTTCACTGGTGATGTCTTCTCTCCCAAGGAGAGAGCCGAAGCCATCACCTACAGGAATTCATATTCGCAGATTGCCCAGCTTGTGACATCCATAATCATGGGTGTCGTGCTCTCGGTTACAACAACAAACAGGTCGGCAGTATATATGTACCAGTTCTTCATTGTTCTGAGTTTCCTGCTCGGTATAAGAGAAGTCCACTATCTGAAGATGCTAAAGGCAACAGATGTAAAGACAGCTCCTGCTATCCGCCCAATTGATGCCATGAGACGGGTACTTCACCACAAGGACTACAGGTCCTTCCTGATATGTTCACTCATTTTTCACTTCGGATGGCAGACAGGCTGGCCGCTCTTCAGCATTTATCAGATCAGCTACCTTGGAGCTGATGAAAAGTGGCTTACAATAGTAAATGTGGTTCTTAGCCTTTCAGGCATATTTAGCTTTCCCCTGTGGCAGAGGATAGTGAAGAGGACGGGCTATGACCTTGGAATTGTCTTCGCGACGATATGCATGGCGTCAACACCAATCCTTTACACACTCACTCACACAATGTTCGAGAATGCAGCTGTACAGCCGATAATAGGCTTCTCAACCGCAGGCATCACTGCAGTGCTGCTAGGACTTATGCTGGAATCTTCCCCTGAGGGTGAAAGCCTGATTTCAGCGGCAATCCACACTACACTGACCAGCGTAACGCTTGCAGTAGCTCCTCTCTTCGGGAACCTTGTGCTAAGCCTGTTCGGGCTAAGCGCTTCACTATATGTTTCAGGTACTCTTCGTGCCGTTGGCTGTCTCGCTTTTCTTGTAAGATACCGCATGAAAAACAGGAAGGATGTAACCATTGAATAATGGATGCATCCTTCCTGTTTTTTCTCAATATTAATTATCAGATTTTCAAAAGGTCCAGGAGAGCTTCCTCGATCATATCGTTGTATGCACCTTCCCTGAACTTCACCACAAGGTCCTTCTTGTCCTCCACTGCCGCCCTTCTCATCTCATCCTTGAGCTTCTCAGGGAATTCAAGGAATACCGAAAGAGGTTCGCCGTCCTTGCCGAAGGACATGAGAAGTGGAATCCTCGATTCCCCTGCAGCCTCGACCAGAGCTTCTTCGTTTCCGGTCTTGTGCTTTACAGTGAAGGAAATGTTTGGATTTTCCTCCCTCATCCTTTCCATGAAAGGCAGCACTGCAACGCAATCAGGGCAGTAGCCTTCTGAAAAGGCTACAACCTTCCTGAGCGACCCAAGGGTCCTTACCTTTTCCTTAGCCTCCTCTGAAAGGCTTGTCTTCTCATATCTCTGCCTGAATTCAGGTCCTACCTGATTCATGTATTCAGGGAACGTTGCTCCCCCTTCAAATAACCCCATATCCATTTCATGACCTCCGCTTTTTTCCTTGATTATAGCACTTTGGATTTCGCCGCACAATAAACCCGGAGCATCTGTCAGTCCAGATACTCCGGGTTATTTCCGGTACGAGCCTGTCAGTCCAGGCTTTCCGAATATATGGCAAGGGC
>DIWI01000071.1 GCA_002428415.1 Clostridiaceae bacterium UBA6110 | reverse complement strand
TAGACATATCCTCGTCCATAATTTAAGGAGTTTGATAATCTTTATTGCTTGCTATACGTCATTACCTGAATTTAGAGTCAGCTCTGACTTTGCTTGCTAACTCACGACTGAAGTCACGAGTTTGCGCAAGCTTTTTAATCAACCTGTCCATCGAGCTGATATGACATCAGGCTATAACAAAAAGTCACCGGCATAACTGTAAAACAATTAAAGTTATGCTCAAATACCTTCTCTATTCAAATTCTGCTTCTGAGTTCTTCTTCACTCAGTTATACCGTTAGCACTCTCACCCCTCGAGTGCTAACTCTATTTATTATATACAATATCTGCAAAAGGTTGTCAATACCTCCGCTCCAAAAAAACATTAAGAACCGCCTTGTGTCTCATTTCCAGCACATAGCGGTTCTTGTTTTCCATTTATCTGTTACTAATATTATGTTTATTCAATGTCCTTTTTCCCGGCTGCCTTTTCAGACACTATGTACCTCGGTCTGAACTTGACCTCATCATAGATCCTTGCAATGTATGCCCCAATTATTCCAAGGCTTATCATCAGTGCGCTGCCTATGATAAGAAGCAGCAGGATAACAGTGGTAAAGCCACTCAAAGCCATGCCCGACACCTTCATATAGATGGTCTGTATTCCAAGTATCAGTGCACCTGCAAGGAAGATAATCCCAATGAAGGTGACAATGTGGAGTGGGAATGATGAGAACGATGTAATCGCCTTGATTGCCAGATTGAAAAGGTTGAAGACACTCCACTTTGAAGTACCCCTCGTCCTTGTTCCTACTGAAAATGGCAGGCTCTTGCGGTTGTACCCTACCCAGGCTGACATCCCCCTGAAGAACGTTCCCCTCTCATTCATGCTTTTCCAGGCGTCTACGACCTTCCTGTCAAGAAGCTTGAAGTCCGATGCCTGCTGCATGTTAAGTCCTGACAGCTTGCTGAGTATGCTGTAGAACAGCCCTGCCCCAAGCTTGTTCACAAAGCTCTCCTTGCCGCGGGAAGATTTGACGCCTTCAATGACATCATAACCTTCCTCCTTCCATAGCCTGATCATCTCAGGTATGAGCTGCGGCGGATGCTGAAGGTCAGAATCCATTATTATGCAGGCATCTCCATCAGCCTCTTCAAGGCCCGCGCATATGGCTGCTTCCTTTCCGAAGTTACGGCTTAACCTGAGTGCCTTGACATAATCATTGTCCGATGACAGCTCCTTGAGCTTCTGCCAGGTGCTGTCTCTCGATCCGTCATCAACAAGAAGGATTGTGAAGCCTATTTCCGCTTGCCTGAGGAACCCTGCTATGACTCCCACATTCTCATTGATGAGCAGCTCCTCGTTATATACGGGAATGATTACCGTGACTTTCCTATCCATTGTCCTCCACGTCCCTTCTGAGATGTTTAATGTCAGCCTTTTTCCGCCTTTCCGCCAGAAGGATCAGGATCAAAGCAGATACTGCTGTGATTCCAATACCTTCAGCCAGCTTGTCAGTGAAGAATGTGAGCTTGATGTCATGACTGCCTTCTGGAACCTCGAAGCTAAGGAGGCTCTCATCAACTGCCTTGGTCTCCACTTTCTTTCCATCAACCGTTACATTCCAGCCCTTGTCATAAGGTATGGACATGACCATCATCCCATCATAATCAGAATCGACCGTTCCACGGATTGATGTGTCTGAAAAGCTCTCAATCTCGAGTTGATTCTTTCTGATTTCAGAGATGCCCTTCTCGAATGCTTCAGTATCCATGCTGTATGAATATATCTCGAACCTTCCTGACTCAGCGTCAGACTTGTCAAATTCAATGAGCACTTCGGCGGTCGTCCCAGCCTCGCAAAATCCAAGGCTGATCACAGAGGAAATGTTTGCATTGAAGCTTGACTTCACACCTCCTACCGTGATTGAGCCCTTACCCTTCATGGATGACGGCGCATCATAGTATAGGTAGACCTGCCTGCTCTCATCAAATTCCAATCCTATTGCTGCTGATGAGCCGCTCTCCTTGCTTGTGCGGCTGTAGCTGTATCTTCCTGTACCGGATATCGTAAGGTTATTGACCTCACCAACCTCCTGTTCTATAGGCTGAATAACATCTTCCACTCCGCTGATTGCTTCAAAAAGAAGCCTTTGGGAATCAAGCGGGTCTCTGCCTATGCTGCTCTTGAAGCTGATGATATCAGAGCCGACCATGAACCCCGGAGAAAGCGAGTATGGGTTCTTAAGCACATCCAGCTCATCAGACTCTGAAACCTTCATATAGAGCTTCTCCTCTACATTAAGCTCCCTGTAGATCAGATACCTGATGCCAAGCAGAGAATCAGTTATGAGGGTCGAACCGCTATAGACATAACTGTTTATCCCGTTGCTGTATAGCCCCAGTTCATCCAACAGGTCCACAGGCTTCTCTGCGATTGTTGAAGAGAATACAGATATTCCCGGGTAGTTGTAGAGCGCAGGGTCGTTGTGTGTCTTGTGCGGGATTACCTCCATCCGGTAGAAGTCTCTGTCAGATCCGAGAAGCATTGAAATCTGTTCCCTTATCTCACGAACCTCGATACCGCTCGAGTATCCCTCCCTGGATGAATAGCTCTCAGCACTGTCTATCTTCACCACAGTCACTATCGTATTGGTGATTAGCTCCAGAGCCAATATTATGAGGAGTGCGGTTCCTCCTTTTAATCTCCTTGTGTCAGGCCTTCTCATGTGCGCATAGGCTGCCGCATAAAGGATGATGAAGGCCGCACTCACATATACGGTGTGCAAAGGAAGCTTAAGGTCATCAAACTTCTGGGATATTAATATTACGAAAAGCACCGCCATGCTTATCATTCCGACATGCTTGCCGCTGAATTCATCAAGCGCCTTGTAGCCCTCATAGGCCATAGTCAGCAAAAGGAATATGTATACGAATGAAAACCTGTATGGAAGCTGGTTCGGAAAATGGAAGCCATGCCATATGAAGTTAAGGATGTTTATGTTGAAGCTCGCAAGTAAAAAAATGATAAGCGAGAGGTTCAGCAGCTTCTCCTTAAGAGGTATCCTTTTCACCAGAAAATACATGGGAATAAGCATCAAAATGGCAATACCGCTGTAAAGGTTCGGTGCTCCATCACGTATTACAGGATCTACTGTCAGAAAATGCCTTACTATGAAGTCGAATATATCATAATAGGTCTTTACGGTCTTGGGAAACGTATCCCCAGCCGCCGAGGTTGTCCCAAGCTGTATGAAAGTAGGCAGAAGTAGAAACGCAGACAATCCCCCTGAAAGCAGCGAGTATCCTGCAAAACTGACTGTCCTGCCAATAAGCAACAGAGGCCTCCTGATGCCATGATGCCTGAATAGAGTTACAATAAAATAGAATATCATGAAGATGCAGATGAAGAATGCCATGTAGAAGTTTGTAATCAAGGCTGCTGCCAGGGCAATGCAATAGAAGAATCCCCTGCCTTCCTTGACAAGCCTTATAAGGCCATATGCCACAAGGGGCAGAATATAGATCGAATCCAGCCACATGATGTTCCATGAATATGCCAGGACAAAGCCTGACAACGCATATAATGATGAGAATGCGACTGTGCCCAGGTCCTTGTCGCCATATGCCTTACGAAGAAAATAGTTGAAGGTTGATCCTGCAAGTCCCACCTTTATGAGTGTAATCACAAGGATTGCCTCAGTAATGTACTGTGGCGGGAAAATAACCGTAAGTAAGTTAATCGGGCTTGCCAGATAATATGCGAATAGAGGAAGGTAGTTTATACCCAGTCCGCCTGACCATGAATAAAGAAGACTTGAAAAGGAAGTCAGCTTGTCCTGAAGGTCCGAAATGAACGGCGCGTATTGGAAATACATGTCTACTGTAAGTATGTTCCTTCCGCTGAACGGGAATACGCCGATGACAGCATAGGAGAGCAAAAGTATGAATGATGGCACGATAAAAGACATCAGCAGAATATGATGCTTTACTATGCTTATGTTCAGCTTTTGGATCAAGCGACTTTTCAATTTCAAGCGATATCCCACCTTAAGCAATTTGAATCGGCCTCTGTGATTAAACCAGTACTTACTTCCATTCTGATTCTTCAGGCAGCATCAGAAATATGGATTTTTTTGGTCACGTCAAAATATTAATCTTAGCTTCATTAATGACTTGACAGCAATTGCTGTCAAGGCTAAAGGAAAAGGAGAAGGCTTACTGCCATTACCATCATTCCGGCTACCAATCCGTATATCGACAGGTGATGCTCGCCATACTCCCTGGCTGATGGAAGCAGCTCATCAAGGGATATGAACACCATGATTCCGGCAACGAGAGCGAAAATAATTCCCATTAGCGTATCGCTCATGAACGGCATTAGAACCAGATATCCTACAAGAGCTCCAACCGGTTCTGAGAAGCCTGAAAGGAATGAATAGAATAATGCCTTTTTCTTGCTTCCTGTCGCATAGTAAATCGGAACAGAAACCGCTATACCTTCAGGTATGTTGTGGATCGCTATTGCCATGGCAATGGGAATCGCTATCTCTGGCTCCTGAAGTGCGACAATGAATGTGGCAAGCCCTTCAGGGAAATTGTGTATACCTATGGCGAGTGCAGTGAAGAGGCCCATCCTGAGCAGCTTGTGGTTCTTCTTTGCCTCTTCACGCTTCCTTATCTGCTCAGCATGATGTCCTTCATCAGGGTGCTCTTCATTGATCTCCTCGATTGTGTGCATCTCATGTGGATTTTCAGATGAAGGTATCAGCTTGTCGATTATGCCGATCAGGAACATGCCGGCAAAGAATGCGATGACAGTTATCCATGACCCTTTCTCGAGACCAAGCTCATTGATCAGGCTTGTCCTCGCTTTATAAAAGATTTCGATCATTGATACATATATCATGACTCCAGCAGAGAATCCCAGGCTGATCGAAAGAAACCTAGGGCTGCTCTTCTTCATGAAGAACGCCAGCATGCTTCCGACGCCAGTGCTCAGTCCGGCAAATAAAGTAAGTGCAAAGGCAAAAAACAGGTTTTCCATTGGGTCCTCCATCGGTACTTTCGAATAATTACGATATCAATCCATCCGGTATGGTTCAGCACGCCATTTTCATGCATGTTCCCTAGATTGGTGAGCCGAAAGCTGTAATCAATCTGAATATCATTTATTTATTGACGCTACCTAGTATTATAGCAAATTCCCTGAAATTATTCTCCATATGATTGTTTCTTAGTTCATGTATTTCCTGTATTTTCTGTAGTTGCAGGCAACTCCAAAAGGAATTTTTAGACTTAAGAAGGGGCAGTATTCCTGCCCCTTGTAGCATTATCATCCTATTGCCTTTGAATTAGCCTCAAGAGAGGTCGAACCGGTCTGCATTCATAACCTTGTTCCATGCGGATACGAAGTCATTCAGGAATTTCTCCTGCGACTCATCTGCTGCGTATACTTCCGATATGGCCCTTAACTGTGAATTGGAGCCGAATACCAGGTCGACGCGGGTTCCTGTCCATTTTACATCTCCTTTTGATCTGTCCCGTCCCTGGAACAGGTCCTCGTCCTCAGTAATAGGCATCCAGACAGTTCCCATATCAAGGAGGTTAACAAAGAAGTCATTGGACAGCGCCCCTGGCCTGTCGGTGAATACACCATGCTTAGAGTCGCCGCAATTAGCTCCAAGCACCCTCATTCCACCTAAAAGCACTGTCATTTCCGGCGCGGTCAAAGTAAGCAGCTGAGCACGATCTATCAGTAGCTCCTCAGCACAAACTGAATACCTGGCCTTCTGGAAGTTCCGGAAGCCATCAGCCTTTGGTTCAAGGACTGAGAAGGAGACTGCATCGGTCTGTTCCTCTGTTGCATCTGTCCTTCCCGGACTGAACGGGACAGTTATCTCATGTCCTGCATTCCTCGCTGCCTGCTCAATTCCTGCGCACCCTCCAAGCACTATAAGGTCTGCGAGGGTTATCTTCTTGCTGCCGGATTGTCCTTTGTTGAACTCTGCCCTGATACTTTCAAATATAGCCAGGACACCTTTAAGCTTCTCAGGTTCGTTGACTTCCCAGCTATTCTGTGGAGCAAGCCTTAATCTGGCTCCGTTGGCTCCGCCTCGCTTGTCTGAGCCTCTGAAGGTTGATGCTGAAGCCCAAGCAGTTGAAACTAGCTGTGATACTGTAAGTCCTGATGACAGGATTTTCCCCTTCAGGGCTTCAATATCCTTCTCATCAATGAGCTCATGGTCTACCTCCGGTACTGGATCCTGCCAGATGAGTACCTCTTTTGGTACCTCCAGACCCAGATACCTGGACCTTGGACCCATATCCCTATGAGTCAGCTTGAACCAGGCTCTTGCGAAAGCATCCTCGAATTCCTCTGGATTATCGCGGTATCTCCTTGCTATCGGACCGTATATCGGGTCCATCCTCAGCGACATGTCTGCGGTAGTCATCATAGGGGCATGTCGTTTTTCCGGGTCATGAGCATCTTCTACGGTAGAAGCTGCATCCGGGTCCGACGGTATCCACTGATTTGCGCCTGCCGGACTCTTTACCAGGTCCCAGTCATATCTAAAGAGTGTATTGAGGTATCCCATGTCCCATTTGGTAGGTCTTGGCTTCCAGGCACCTTCAATGCCGCTTCCTATTGTATCCTTGCCCTTTCCCGTACCGAATGTACTCTTCCAGCCAAGCCCCTGCTCCTCAAGTCCCGCAGCCTCCGGCTCCGGTCCCACATGTGTTGCAGGACCAGCCCCATGGCATTTTCCGAAGGTATGTCCTCCGGCTATGAGCGCAACTGTCTCCTCGTCATTCATCGCCATCCTTGCGAAGGTTTCCCTGACGTCCTTTCCTGAAGCAACTGCGCTGGGATGCCCGTTGGGACCCTCTGGGTTAACATATATAAGACCCATCTGGACAGCCGCCAAAGGGTTCTCAAGCTTTCTCCCATCCGAATATCTCTTGTCTCCAAGCCATTCGCTTTCAGAACCCCAGTATACATCCTCCTGAGGCTCCCACACATCCTCCCTTCCTCCGCCAAAGCCGAAGGTCTTGAAGCCCATTGACTCCAAGGCACAATTTCCGGCAAGGATCATAAGGTCTGCCCAGGATATCTTTCTTCCGTATTTCTTCTTTATTGGCCATAGAAGCCTTCTGGCCTTGTCGAGGTTCACATTGTCAGGCCAGCTGTTAAGCGGTGGAAACCGTTGTGTCCCGTCAGATGCTCCACCCCTGCCGTCGCCCATCCTGTAGGTTCCTGCGCTGTGCCATGCCATTCGTATGAAGAGCGGTCCGTAGTGTCCGTAGTCAGCAGGCCACCAGTCCTGAGAGTCTGTCATAAGTACATACAGGTCTTCCTTGATGGCATGAAGGTCAAGCTTCAGGAACTCTTCCCTGTAGTTGAATCCCTTCCCCATTGGGTTGCTGAGGTGCGAGTTCTGGTGCAGGACCTTGAGGTTCAGCTGATTCGGCCACCAGTCCCTGTTCGAAGTACCGCCGCCAGATACTGGTTTACCTGTATGGCCTGTGACAGGACATTTCATTTCTCCCATTGGTAATCCTCCTTCATAAATATTCAATATACCCATAAGACGTAATGATTACGCCCTAAAAATATCGTCAGAATACCTGGCCAATTAACAAGAGTAAAAGGATTTATTGAAATTTCTGCATTTATATCAATAATATATTTGTACTCATTATAATCTAATTATAAGCGCTTCGGTTAATTGAAACAACATTAATAATATTTTCCCAACAGCTTATTCCGGAGGTCAAATTCCCGCTATTGTCCAATAAATTTCCCCATAGAATCTAAAGGAGCCCCTGCCTGCTATTAAAAGCGGACTGAGGCTCCTTATGTTATGCTATGTTCTCCGCTGATTCATCAGAGACCTTTTCCAGGGCTTCCTTTTCCTTCCTTGACAGGATCAACCTATCCAGAATGAACAGTATCGGAGGCAGCAGTACAAATGTCGACAAGAGAGCAAGAGTAACATTTATGACTGTCATGAAACCAAAGTCCTTCAGGATCACAAAGTCAGAGAGCATAAGCACCGAAAAGCCTCCTACAGTAGTAAGTCCTGATGCAAGTACAGCGACACCTATTGACCCGACAGCTGTTTTGATTGCATCTGTTTTCGGCAGTCCTTTTGTACGCTCTTCTATGTAGCGCTCCATAAGCATTATGGTCATTTCGCTTCCCATTCCAAGTACCATGGCTCCAAGGGTTGCTGTGATCGGTGTGAAGCTTATTCCGGCAAAATACATTATTCCGCTGGAAATGCCTATTATACTGATTACAGGAAGCACAGGGATCAAAGCCTTCACCGGGTTCCTGTATATCAGGAGCAGCGCTGCAAAGATAAGAAGCAGTCCCAGCCCTGTCATGGTGACACGTCCGGATGTGAGACCCTTGACCATTTCAACATCAAGCACGCTCTTGCCAGTAACCTGGACATCCTGTGTGCTATCCTTCAGCTCTTCTTTCAGTGAAGCTATGAAGGCTTCAAGCTCGCCTGTTGAAAGATGCCTGATGTTTATTATTACTGAACTCTTTGTCCCAACATCATTGATGAACATCCTGGACATGGAGTCTGGTATATCATCCACAGCTTCCGCATATTCTTCAAAGGAAAGGCTGTCGTCTCCCGAAAAAGTGATGGCAGTACCTGCCAGAGACCTGATGTCCGTAATCACATCCGGATACTTCTCAATCAGCTCATCAGAGGTCTCCTTTGTCCACTTAAGATTTTCAGCACTCGCCAGACTCTCGCCTTCGAAGTATAGCACGATCTGGTCCGTAGAACCCACTGCGTCTCTTACCTCATGAAGGTCAGTCAGTGCAGGCATATCCTGTGGCATGAAGGTTTCCATGTCAGTCTGTACCCCTATTGAGGAGTCCTTCATGAATCCAAATATCGAGAGAAGCACCACCAGTATCAGCACGGGATACCTGAACTTAAGGACTACGCCTGTGAATGCCCCGAGTATCCTTTTTAATCTGTTATCTTCCTGAGTAACATTTAGTGCAGCATGTGACTGATCAATTGGTGCATCATTATCCACAGTTACTTTTTTCCTTATGTGCAGAACGGGCAGAAGTATGAATATGCTTCCGATGAAACTTATGATAACCCCTAGAGTCAGCATCTTTCCGAAGTCCCGTATCATCGGTACCGGTGAGGCGTATAGCGATATGAATCCGAGGACTGTTGCAAGGACAGCTATCGTCACCGCTTTGCCGACATTCCTGACTGTCGATACGACGGATCCATCCTCCTCGTATCTGTTATGGAACTGTATGGAATAGTCGATCCCGAGACCTATTAGTATTGGAAATACCGCCATGGATACCATGGTCACCGGCACGCTGATCCAGCCCATGAAGCCAAGGGTTGCTACCACAGAAACTGCAACCACTGCAAGGCTAAGCATCCTCCACCTGACCTTGAACACTAGCGCCAGGACTATAAGCATTATGAAGAGTGCGAATGCGACCATGGTCATCATGTTGACCTTCATCTCAGCCTTGAGTGATGCATCAAGGACAGGTTTTCCTGAAACGACATATGATAAGGTGTCGAATTCCTCTGCAGCCAAGGCCGCTTTCAACGAGTCAATTATGTTTTCCTTCTGGCTGTCAGGGATGCCTCCCTCGAGCTTGACTATCATCATCGCCGTAGACTCATCCTGGACGACATTTGTGAATATGGAACGGAGATTTCCGTCCTCATACAGCATAAGGTCAAGCTCTTCCTGCACTTTTGGAAGTCCGGGCTCCATCATCGCCGACTTGTCAGTGAATGTGGCAAGGGCAAGAGATACATCCGTAAGATTGTTGCCCATGGTAATGAAGCCTTCAGCCATTGTCTTCAGTTCGTCAGGAGAAATAGCCCCCTTGAAGCTATCCTTCATTCCGGAAGTTTCCGCGCTTAGCTTGTCCTTGATGCCGTCAAGCGCATCAGCGGTGCTCTTCGTACCTGCCTCCAGGGTTCCTGCTTTAGCTGAGATTCCAACGAGAGCCTCCGCGCTTTTTGCCAGGTTCTCCGACAGGGCTGTCATCTGCATCTGGAGCACTGGATTTCCTGCTGCCATGCTGCTCAGCTCTGAAAGCTTCAGCCCTGCTCCCTTTATCCCTTCAGCAGCCGCAGCTGTACCTTGTGAGATTCCCCTGACTCCTTTACCTATATTGTTCTGCCCTTCAATGAGGCGGTCAAAATTCGATGTTGCACTTGCAAGGCTTGAGAGCTTTGCTTCCAGTACCTTTGGGTCAGGAAGCTCCTTTTCAGAAAGCATTGTCCCTACCTCTACAAGCTTCTCCCCCATGGTCAGAAGACCATCACTCAGCTCTCCCATTTTTCCGATCAGCATCTCTGCCTGATTTGAAGTCATCTGATGGGCGATAGATCCAGGACTCATCACTGAATATATCCCTGACTCATACTGAAGCCTGTTCTCCACATTCCACATGCGGGTGATGTTGTCAATCGAGAGAAGCGAGCCTTCCTGTTCCACCTTGAAAAGGACCAGTATGGAATCTCCACCGAATGCATCCTCCATGGCTTCCTGCGTCTTGTATACCTCAGTGCCAGAATCCACCAGTGTATCATTACCGGTTGCCATGTTTATGTTCCTGGCACCTGTCACCATCGTAAGGAAAACCGCAAGTGTGGCAAAGAGCACCCGGAAAGGATGATCGTGTATCATAATACCAATTCTTTCAAAAATCCTGTTCATTCAGCATCTCCTTGCATAGTCTTTATTAGCATCCATGATATGTTGTCAACAAAACCCTCAATTGCCCCCTGGTCTTTTTCAGGCATATAGAGGAACGAAAGCAGTGAACCCATGACGAGCCTTACAGCCTGTCTCTTTCTTCCCGGATCTGCCTTGGAGCTGTCCAGCATCCTTTCGATTATATTTCGGATTCCTTCAGAAAAATCCGACTGGCCCATTTCATGTATTGCAGATGATTCGTTCAGAATCAGTCGGACTGTATCATAGTTTTCTGATATGAATGTGAT
Organism: Clostridiaceae bacterium UBA6110; assembly: GCA_002428415.1. Taxonomy (GTDB): domain Bacteria; phylum Bacillota; class Clostridia; order Clostridiales; family Clostridiaceae; genus Youngiibacter. Next base: position 4,922 of record DIWI01000071.1, on the reverse strand, counting down.
CCTGTTCAATAGCACCGCCTTCAGCCTCTCCTGCTGGTTCAGACCTGACGAGGTGATAACCACATCCTCCAGAGTCTTTAGAAGTATAGGCGTTATACCCTCCAGGAAGATATCCTGTTTGCTCTTGAAGTACCTGAAGAGTGTCACTTCAGTTATTGATGCAGCCTCAGCGATCTCAGAGGTCGTTGCACCCTTGAAGCCCTTCTCCTTGAATACCTCCAGAGCACTGTCAATGATCTGACTTCTCCTGTCTTCCTTGTTCATTCTTATCTGTTTTTGCATAATTCAATCCCCTTATGTTAGTAAGCACTTACTTAGTATAGCAAGGCTTCTTTATTATTGCAAGCAATTTGGGATAAACGGTAAAAACCGCAAAGCTTAGCTCTGCGGTTAAACGAACGGTATTGTAGCAGCAAAATCCGGTCTGCTTCTTGTGATATAAGATCTGCCACACAAAAATCATATTGAACGCTTCTGTTCCCCATTGAAGATCAATATTCTCTCCTTAGCTTATGATAGATCCCTCTTGTGATTAGACCCTAATCAGACCACGGAAGCCTCTTGCAGCGTAGTATGACTCAGCTCCATTGTGGTAGACGAAGACTGTATCGTAGCGGCGGTCACAGAAGACTGCTCCACCTAACTTTCTGATGCTATCTGGAGTTTTGATCCAGCTCGAGGTCTTCAGGTCGAATTTCCCGTGTTTCTGCAGTTCACGGTATTGATCTTCAGTCAGTATCTCGATCCCCATCTCTTTTGCCATGGTGAGAGCATCATTTACTGGCTTGTTTTCTTTTCTAGAATCTAGTGCTTCCCTGTCGTAGCATATGCTTCTTCTTCCTTTTGGAGTCTCAGCTGAGCAGTCGAAGTATGCATACTCCCCTGCATTTTCATCTATGACAATGAGGTCAGGCTCCCCGCCTGTTATTTCCATTTCATTGATTGACCATAGCTTAATTGGATCAGCCTCAAGCCTTGATTTCACGTCTTCCCATAAAATCCCCTTGTGCCGGCTCACGTTCTTTTTGAATCTTGATTCCAGTATCGCAAGCAGTGAATTATGATTCTCAGCAGATAGTTCCTTAGTTCTTTTATTCAAGATTCTTACCTCCTTGATATGGGTTTAGAAAAGCAGCGATAGCAATAAAATTCTTCCAAAAAAACTCAGCGACGTCAATGAAGTTACTATCCGAAACCTGGGCATTGCAATTATTATTCCAGCCATTATCCGTATTCTCACGAAGGTTATTTTCCTCCGATACTTTTTATGAATCCCTGTAATCCCAGAATTTGCTTTAGCCGCCTGTCATATAACTTATAGCTGCACTAACAAATTTTCAGGTGTCATATGACTGACGAAGTAAACTCATTAGCCCTATGCAAATTCTTACCCAGCATTATGTCCCAGATGATTCCCAATCTCCTCTATTGCAAGTTCCAATGACTTTATTCTTCGCTCAAGGAGTGTTCGTTGAGGACTTCCAAGCTTCGACTTCTCATATATCCGAATTATACCTGGCAGCAATCTTTCCAAAACATCTTGCGCTGATTTCAGATCTTCTTCTGCATAGCGATTTGGCTTTTTATTCCATGTGCTTTCCAGAATATCCAGCCCGATGTTCAGTGCCTCAAGCCGTTTTCTTACCAAAGTGGTGCTCACACCCTTATCATTCATCTGAGCCAACGACTTTTCAGTTTTCCTTATCGAAGACTGCAAGGAGCTTATTGATTCAATTTTATCTTTATCTGTCACATTAATCATATATTATCCTCTTCAAATAAATACCCTCTTAGTGCAATAAATTTCATATCAGGCAAAGACTTCATTCAGCGAAACAGAGAGTTTCCAGAGCTTTAGAAATTGCTACTTCATCATTCCTATAATTGAAGAAGTCATCAATCTCCAGATTTTCAAAGGTGTAGACTGCCAATGTCTTCTGCGAGGGATCTACCACCCAGTACTCCTTTATTCCTGAAAGCATATATGTGTTCAGTTTTTTAACCATATCCTTTGACCGTGTGCATATTGACAGGATCTCAACAACCAGCGTCGGTGTACCCATATATTTCCCTTTCTCATCAAGTGTCTCATCAATATCGCAGGCAACTATGAGATCTGGCTGGCAAACATCCGGGTCTTTTATTTCAGGCTTGTAGAGGCGCACGTCAAATGGCGCATAGACGACCTTGCTCTTTTTCCCTGCCAGATAATTCCTGAAGATGACATATAGATGGCCTTATATCTCCTGGTGCACAAAGCTTGGGGAATCCATCAGGATTATCTCTCCATTTATGAACTCCATCCTGAGATTGCTCTTCTCACTTATTTCAATGAATTCCTCATAAGAGACTTTTTCCCCGCCATACTGATAATCCAGTGCCTGCTCCCTTTTCTTCATAAGTTCATATCGGTCATAGTCAGACAGGTATGGTGTCAGCCGTACTGCTTTAGACCCATTTTTAGTGATCACTAGCTCATTGTTGTCTAATGCATAATCAAGGTATTTTCCAAGATTCTTCTTCAGTTCAGTGGCTGTAATGGTAATATTGTACTTTTTATCATCTATAACGCGATGCCTCCGCATCATAAATATTCATTTCATACGATAATTGTACCACGCCGCACTATAACACTCTATTTTTATCGAACGATTGAAGTATAACAGGCTCTATGTGGAAAAGATTATCTCAAGATTCTTGCCCTTCACTTTAGGGTATCTGAACTCCATTATAACTTAAAGTGTATTCCGTGATAATATGACTTATTTCCATCCGAAGTTTAGGTAATTTCAATCGTATTCCTCAGTCCAATACCGCCATTCCTTTGAATTTCAGTTTGGTCACATAATAAACAGTTTCCAACAAGCTAAAGACTAACGGACATAAAGCACTTTCACTATCCTAATGACTTATCGAATCTATCTTATCTATGAAAAAGGAAACCCCGTATGATCCATCCGATATGGTGGATTATGCGAGGTTTCTTAGGTGTTTTTTGATTTTGTCACTAAAGTTTATATATGAACCAGTTTATGCTTTTCTTTTTCTTACGACTGCCTTAACAGGCTTTCCCTTCATGGATACCGCTCTGTCTTTTGATGCTGACTCAACTGATCTGCTGATTCTTTCTTTGTTTCCAGGCTTCACCAGACATTTGGGACCATATCCAATAAGGTCGGTTCGGTTCACCTGAGTCAGGGCAGCGCGAATGAGGTCATGCTTCGCAGGATTCTTAAATTGAAGCAGAGCTCTCTGCATCGCCTTCTCAGTCTTACTTTTCGGTATATAGACCTTTTCCATAGTCATTGGATCTAATCCGGTGAAGAACATTGCTGTCGATAAAGTTCCCGGAGTTGGATAGAAATCCTGCACCTGCTCTGGCTGGTAATGAGTGTCCCTGAGGTATTCTGCAAGTTCTACAGCATCTTCAAGTGTACATCCGGGATGGCTGGACATCAGATATGGAACAAGGAACTGCTTTTTACCAAGCTTCTCGTTTATTCTGAAGTACTTCTCCTTGAATTTCTCATAGGTCTTTCCTGCAGGCTTTCCCATATACTTTAGTACTCTTGCTGAAACATGCTCCGGTGCCACCTTAAGCTGGCCGCTTATGTGGTGTTCGATAAGTTCAGTCAGGAACGCCTCATTCTTCCTGTCCGCCATGATGTAGTCATAGCGAAGTCCGGACCTGACGAAGACCTTTTTGATTTTGGGTAATTTCCTCAGCTTCCTTAAGATGCTCAGATACTCCTCGTGGTCTACGAAGAGGTTCTTGCACGGACTCGGATCAAGACACTGTCTGTCCTTGCAGGCACCAAGCTTCAACTGCTTGTCACATGCTGGTTGCCTGAAATTCGCCGTCGGTCCGCCCACATCATGGATATATCCCTTGAAACCCTCCATATTGGTAATATCAGTAGCCTCCTGGATGATTCCCTCTTCACTTCGGCTTTGTACGATCCTGCCCTGATGGAAAGTCAGTGCACAGAAAGAACAGCTTCCAAAACACCCTCTGGAGCTTACTATGCTGAACTTCACTTCCTCGAGAGCCGGAATCCCTCCATCCTTTTCATACATAGGATGATAGTTCTTTTGGTATGGCAAAGCGTAGACCCGGTCCAGTTCCTCACGAGTCAAAGGTTTCTCAGGCGTATTCTGTACCAGATATTTTGAATTCTGCTGCTGTACGATCATCCTTCCTCTTATAGGGTCCTGTTCCTGATATTGGACCTTGAAAGCTTCAGCATATTTCACCTTATCCTCTGCAACCATCTTTGCAGAAGGTATCTCAATATAGTCATATACTTCTTCAAGTGAATCCACTACATAGCAGGTTCCGGGAATATGACGGATGTATTTTGCCTCGAATCCATCATTCAGATACCGGGCAATTTCAACAATCTGCTTCTCTGCCATTCCATATACGAGCAGATCCGCATTGCTGTCAATAAGTATTGATTTCCGGACGCTGTCGCTCCAATAATCATAATGTGCGAATCTTCTTAAGCTCGCCTCGATGCCACCAATTATTATAGGAACATTCTTATAGGCTTCATGGATCCTGTTGCAATAGACAATTGTGGCCCTGTCAGGCCTCAATCCCATTTTCCCTCCAGGTGAATAGAAGTCCCTGTCCCTTATTCTCTTGTTGACTGAATAGTGGTTGACCATGGAATCCATATTCCCTGCTGTAACTAGGAAGCCCAGCCTAGGTCGGCCCAATCTTTTGAAGTCTTCTGAATCCTTCCAATCAGGTTGAGCTATGATTCCAACCTTATATCCTGCATTTTCCAGAACTCTCGCTATTATAGCCGGTCCAAAGCTGTGATGGTCCACATAGGCATCCCCGCTGACAAGCACAAAATCTACCTGATCCCATCCCCTGGCCTCCATGTCCTCCCTGCTTACTGGCTGATACTGAT